>NZ_BAAHFQ010000021.1:0-37421 GCF_054681715.1 Deferrisoma sp. | reverse complement strand
CTTGATGTAGTCGATGGCGTCCTGCACGGTGCGGATCTTCTCCGCGTCCTCGTCGGGGATCTCCTGGTCGAACTCCTCCTCCAGGGCCATGACGAGTTCCACGGTGTCGAGGCTGTCGGCCCCGAGGTCCTCGATGAACCGCGCCTCGGGCACGATCTTCTCCTCGTCGACCCCCAGTTGCTCGGCGATGATCCTCTTGACGGTTTCCTCGATGTTCGCGCTCATCTCTCCCTCTCTTTCGTTTCGGGTTTCAGGGACTAGCCCATATACATGCCCCCGTTCACGTGGAGCACCTGGCCCGTGATGTACGCCGCCCGGTCCGAGGCGAGGAACGCCACGGCCTCCGCCACGTCCTCGGGTCGGCCCAGGCGCGCGAGCGGGACCTGGGCGAGGAGGCCCTCCCGGACGGCCTCGGGCAGTTCGGCGGTCATGTCCGTGGCGATGTAGCCGGGGGCCACGGCGTTCACCCGCACCCCTCGGTTCGCGTACTCCCGGGCGAGGCTCCGGGTAAGGCCCTCGAGTCCGGCCTTGGCGGCGCAGTAGTTGGGCTGGCCGGGGTTGCCCAGCGCCCCCACCACGCTCGAGATGTTCACAACGGCCCCCGACTTGGCCCGCACCATGGGCCGGAGGCAGGCCTTGGCGCACAGGAACGCGCCCGTGAGGTTCGTGTCGATCACGGCCCGCCAGTCTGCGAGCTTCATCCGCAGGGCCAGATTATCCCGGGTGATGCCGGCGTTGTTCACGAGGATGTCGATGCGGCCCCACGCCTCGAGCACCCGGCCCACCGCGACCTCGACGCTCCCGGGGTCCGCCACGTCGAGGCCAGTCCCCAGGGCCTCGGCGGGGAGCGCCGCGGCCACCCGGGCTGCAACCTCAGGATCGCGGCCCGTCACGAGCACTCGGGCCCCTTCGCGGCTGAGACGTTCGGCCACGGCGCGGCCGATGCCCCGGGTGGAGCCGGTCACGATGGCGACTTTCCCATCGAACTCCATGGAACTCCTCGAAATTTCGGAAGGGCTGCCCGCGCCGCCTCGCACCCCTAACCCAGGGCGGCCCGCAGGGTCTCGGGGTCCTCCACATTGGCCACGGCCGCACCCCGGTCGATCCGGCGCACCAGCCCGGAGAGCACCTTCCCCGGCCCCACCTCCACGAACCGGTCCACCCCCAGGGCCCGGAGCGCCTTCACGCACTCCTGCCATCGGACCCGGTTGCTCACCTGGGCCACGAGCCGGGGCACCACGTCGTCGGCCGACCGGTAGGGCTGGGCGTCCACGTTGGCCACCACCGGGAATCTCGGGGCGGCCACCTCCACGCGGCGCAGTTCGACCTCGAGCCGCCGCCCCGCCGGTTCCATGAGCGAGCAGTGGAAGGGGGCGCTCACCGCCAGTTCCACGGCCCGCTTGGCGCCGGCCTGTTTCGCCGCCTTGCAGGCCTCGGCCACGGCCGCCGTGTGTCCCGAGATCACGACCTGGCCCGGGCAGTTGTCGTTGGCCACCTCCACCACGTGGTCGGGCCGATGGAGGCGGCGGCAAATCTGCTCGACCTCCCCGAGGTCGAGCCCCAGGATCGCGGCCATGGTGCCCTGGCCCACGGGCACGGCCTCCTGCATGAAGCGGCCCCGCTTCTCCACCAGGCGCACCGCATCGGGAAGCGCAAGAACCCCGGCCGCCACGAGGGCCGAGTACTCCCCAAGGCTGTGGCCGGCCGCGGCGGCCGGGGGAGCCGCGCCCGCCTCCTCGAGCGCCCGAAGGCACGCCACGCTCGCGGTCAGGATGGCCGGCTGGGTGTTCTCGGTGAGCCGAAGGGCGTCTTCCGGGCCCTCGAAGATGAGCTTCGAGAGCGGGCGGCCCAGGGCCTCGTCGGCCTGACGGAACACCTCGCGGGCGGCGGCCGAGACCGCGGCGAGCGCGCGGCCCATCCCCACGTACTGGGAACCCTGGCCCGGAAACAGATAGGCGATGCTCATCGTACGGGTGTCTCCCGGCGGCGGGAAAGGTGTGTGGGTACGGGGACGAGATCCGCGAGACTATACGTAAGGACCGCGGGCGCGCGCAACCCCCGCGCTACCACCGGATGAGGGCGGCGCCGTAGGTGAAGCCGGCGCCGAACGCGTCCAAGAGCACGAGGTGGCCCGGGTGGATCTTCCCGGAACGCACCATCTCATCGAGGGCGATGGGAACCGAGGCGGCGGACGTGTTCCCGTACCGGTCCACGTTCACGTACACCCGGTCCTCGGGCACCCGGAGCCGCAGACGAACCGCGTCGATGATCCGACGGTTCGCCTGGTGGGGCACGAACCAGTCCACGTCGTCGCCGTGCACGCCGGCCGCCTCGAGCACCTCCTCGGCCACGTGATGGAGCGTGCGCACCGCCACCTTGAACACCTCGTTCCCCTGCATCTTCACGTAGTGGAGGCGCTGCGTGAGGCTTTCCGAACTGGCCGGGTGGCGGGAGCCGCCTCCCGGCATGTGGAGAAGGGGCCAGTACGATCCGTCGGCCGCCATGCGGGTGGCCAGCACCCCCCGGTCGGGGTCGGGCGAGGGGCCCAGGACCACGGCGCCGGCGCCGTCACCGAACAGCACGCAGGTCGCCCGGTCCTCCCAGTCCACGATCCGGCTCAATACCTCGGCGCCGATGGCGAGCACGTTGCGGGCCGCACCCGAGCGGATGAAGCTGTCGGCGACGGCGAGCGCGTAGAGGAACCCGGTGCATCCGGCGCTCAGGTCGAAGGCCATCTGGCCCCGGGTGCCGAGCCGGTCCTGCAAAAGGCACGCCGTGGCTGGGAACCCGAGGGCCGGGGTCACCGTGGCCACCAGGATGAGGTCGAGGTCGTCGGGCCGGAGCCCGGCCGCGTCGAGGGCCTGCCGGGCCGCCTCCTCACATAGGTCGCAGGTGTCCATCTTCCGGGGGGCGATCCGCCGTTCCCGGATGCCGGTGCGCGTGCGGATCCACTCGTCGCTCGTGTCCACACGCGTTTCCAGGTCCTGGTTCGTCACCACACGGTCGGGCAGGCACCGGCCGGTGCCCAGCACGGCCGCGCGGGGGGGGTGTCGTCGCTCGGTCACGGCTAAGCCTCGGTGTCAGATTCGGCGGACTCGTCCCGCTCCCGGGGCTCCCGGCGGGGGTGCACGAGCCGGTCCTTGAGGCTCGCCCAGAATCCTCCCTTGCCGGCCCAGGCTCCGATGTCGTGGCTGCGCTCGAGCAGTTGGGTCATGTGGAGGTTGACCCGCCGCTCGGCGAAATCCCGGGCCACCCGGATGGCGTTGCGGATGGCACGGGCGTCCGAGGAGCCGTGGGCCACGATCCCCACGCCGTTGATCCCCAGGAGCGGAGCTCCCCCGACCTCGGCGTAGTCCATGCGGTGCCGCAGCCGCTCGAACGCCCCCCGGGCAAAGAGGTAGCCGATGCGGGGGGCCAGGCCCCGCCGGAACTCCTCCCTGAGCATCTGGCCCATGGCCTTGGCGAGGCCCTCGGAGCTCTTGAGGATCGCGTTTCCGACGAACCCGTCGCACACCACAACGTCGGCGGCGCCGTTGAACACCTCCCGGCCCTCCACGTAGCCCAGGTAGTGGATCCGGGACTGCTTGAGGGCCTGGTGGGCGGCCCGGGTCGTGTCGGTGCCCTTCGTCTCCTCTTCGCCGTTGGACAGTAGCCCCACCCGGGGCCTCTCGGCTCCCAGCACGAGCCGGGCGAACACCTCCCCCATGAGCGCGAACTGCACGAGGTGCACCGGCTTGCACTCGACGTTCGCCCCGACGTCCAAGAGCACGGTGGCCCCGGCCATCGACGGTAGGACGGCCGCGATCGCGGGCCGGTCCACCCCGGGCAGAAGGCGGAGCACCAGCATCGCGAGGGCCATGGCGGCTCCGGAGTTCCCGGCGCTCACCACGGCCCGGGCCTCGCCCGCCTTTACGAGCTCAAAGGCCACGCGCAACGACGAGTCCCTCTTGCGACGCACGGCCACCGAGGGGCTCTCGTGCATGCCCACGGCCTCGGAGGCGTGCTTGACGGACACCGGAAGACCGTCGATCTTGTGGCGCTCGAGGTGCTGGAGCACGATCTCCCGGTCGCCCACCAGGATCACGTGGGTCCCGAAATCCCGGGCAGCCCAGACGGCCCCCTCGATCACCGCCTCGGGGGCGTGGTCGCCCCCCATGGCGTCAACGGCGATCCGCATGGGCGGGGGCTAGAACTCTTCCTCTTCCTGGGGCAGGACCTCCCGGCCCTTGTAGGTGCCGCAGGCAAGGCAGGCACGGTGGGGGGGCTTGGGCTCGAGGCACCGGGGGCAGGTGTCGAGGTTCGGGGCACCCAACGCGAGGTGGGACCTGCGTTTGCGCTTGCGGGCCACGGAGTGGCGCTTTCTGGGTACGGCCATTGGGATTCTCCTTGTGTTCGATGGGGTCGGGCTTGCGCCCCGGAAGGAAGCGCTACGCCCCGCGGGCCGCCTTCCACCGGGCCAGAACGGCAAACCGGGGATCGGGGGCCTCGGTCCGGCAGTCGCACAGGGTCTGGTTTCGGTCGGCCCCGCAGGTCGGGCACAAACCGCGGCATTCGTCTCGGCACACAGGGTAGTCGGGAAGCGCGAGGAGCACCTGCTCAACGGCGATCCCGGCGAGGTCGAGGCTGTCCCCCGTCAGTTCCTCCACCTCCATATCCTCGCGCCGGAGTTCGTGCTCGCCGTGGGATTGGTCCAGGTCGGTCACAAAGGTTAGGTGGAACGCCTCGGACACCGCGCGGTCGTGGTCTTCCAGGCAGCGCACACACCGGCACCGCACCGTGGCCCGGACCTCCCCGGTCACGAACACGTCGGGGCCCGAGCGCTGAAGCCGCGCCATACCCGAGATCCCGGTCACCCAGTCCACCTGGAGCCAGCCCCGATCCCGGGCGATCTCGCGGGTCGCGGCAACCCCGAACTCCAGGATGCAGTCGAGGCCTCCCGCAGGGATCTGGTCTATGGTCATGATGCGTTTCGCCGTCACGTCGGTTCCTCCGAGGCACAATAAGCCGCCCATTATATCCGGCCGGGGCCGCAGGTCAAGTTTCGGATGCCGTCCCGGTGGCGGTCCGTGGGGCGGTGTGCTTGTGCTTCCCGGTTCAACCCCGTATACTTTTCTAACTTTCGGGGACTGGAAAAGGAACGACCCGCCTCCCCCAAGGAGTCTGGAATGCGGTGGATCGTCTCGGTCGCAATGGTGCTGGCGCTCGCGGGGGGCGCCCTGGCCCAACCCCCGGAGGCGCGCCTCAGGAAGGAGGCGGGGAACTATTACCTCAAGAAGCGCGAGTACGAGAAGGCGAAGGACGAGTACCTCGCGGCGCTCCAGGTGGATCCGGACTACCCCGAAGCCCACTACAACCTGGGCGTGGTGTATTTCTTCCGCCTCCAGGACTATCCCCGGGCACTGTATCACTTTGTGCGGTACGCCGAACTCCAGCCCGACGCCTCGGATCTGGACCAGGTCCGGCAGTTGAGCCTCCAGGCTCTGGAGCGCATCGAGAAGGCCGAGAGGGAGGCGTACGAAAGGGCCCTGGCGGCGGGGACCGTGGAAGCCCTGGAGGCGTTCCTCCGGGAACATCCCGATTCGGCCTACCGCGAGGATGCCCAGAAGAAGCTGGAGATCCTTAGGAAGTACCAGGAGGGGAAGGCGCGCTGGGAGCAGGAGGTGAACGCGGCCTACCAGCGTGCTTTGGTCGAGGGAACCCCGGAGGCCCTGGACGCGTTCCTGGCCCGGTACCCCGACGCGCCCCAGGCGCCCGAGGCCCGGCGCCTGCGGGAGGCGTGGGCGAAGGAGCAGCAGGCGGAGCGGGAGGCCTACGAGAAGGCGCAAGCCGAGGGGACGCCCGAGGCCCTGGAGGCGTTTCTGGCGGCGTACCCCGAGGGCCGGTACGCCATCGAGGCCCAGCGGCGCCTCGACCACCTGCGGGCCGCGGAAAAGGCCTTCCGGATCGCCAAGGAAGCCCGTTCGGTTCCCGGGCTGGAGGCGTTTCTGGAAACCTACCCCGGGACCCCCCATGAGGCCGAGGCCCGGGAACTCCTGGCGCAACTGCGGGCGGAGGAGGAGGCGCGGAAAGCCCGGGAGGCCGAGGAGGCGGCGGCCAGAGCCCGGGAAGAGGAGGCGCGCAGGGCCCGGGAGGCCGAGGCGGCGGCCCGGCGGGAGCGGGAGGCGGTGCTCCGGGCCCAGGCCGATCAGGCCTGGGCCGAGGCCGAGTCGGTGGACACGGCCGAGGCGTACGAGGCGTTCCGCGCGGCCTACCCGGACCACCCCATGGCCGAGGAGGCCCGCCGGAGGGCCGCCGTGATCCGCGACCGCGCCCAGGCGGCACCGGCGGAAACAGCCCTGGAGGCGGACTGGAAGCGGGCCCAGGCGGCGGATACGGCCGAGGCCTACCGGTCGTTTCTCGAAGCCCACCCCGAGGGGGAGGAGGCCGAGGCGGCCCGGCGCCGGTTGGAGGAACTCGAGGCCCGGGTCGAGGAGGCCGAGCAGAGCCTTCCCCGGGAGAAGCGGAAGGCTCTGGAGCGGTACCGGAAAATGCTGCAGGGGAACTGATACCAAGTTGCGTTCAAACAGACACCCAGCCCGGGCCGAATCAGGAAACGGTAGCTTTGAATGCAAGTTGGTATGAGGCCAGAGCCAAGGTGCAAAAAACGGGCGCCCTCGGAAGGGGGCGCCCGTTTTTCGGTTCCGCCGGGGATCACGCCTGGGCTTCGGGCCGGGTCTCGCCCTCTTGGCCCGCCGCCCGCAGGAGGTAGGCCTCCATGAAGGCGTCGAGTTCCCCGTCGAGCACCCGGTCCACGTCGCCCTCCTCGAGGCCGGTGCGGTGGTCCTTGATCTTTCGGTACGGCTGGAGCACGTAAGAGCGGATCTGGCTTCCCCAGGCGATCTCCCGTTTCTCCCCCTGCTGGGCCTCCAGTTCCTCCTCGCGCTTTCGCCGCTCCAGGTCGAGGAGACGGGCTTTGAGGATCCGCATCGCGTTGGCCCGGTTCTGGTGCTGGCTTCGCTCGCTTTGGCAGGTGACCACGATGCCGGTGGGCAGGTGGGTCACGCGCACCGCCGACTCCGTCCGGTTCACGTGCTGTCCCCCGGCCCCGCTCGCCCGGAACACGTCGACCCGCAGGTCGTTCTCGTCGATCTCCACCTCCACGTCCTCTTCCACCTCGGGATACACGCTCACCGAGGCGAACGAGGTGTGCCGGCGGGCCTGGGCGTCGAACGGGCTGATCCGCACGAGCCGGTGGACCCCCTCTTCGGCCTTGAGATAGCCGTAGGCGTAGGGACCCGACACCGTGAAGGTGACGTTCTTGATCCCGGCCTCCTCGCCGGGCAGTTCGTCCACGATCTCCACGGTGTACCCCCTCTTCTCGGCCCACCGGAGGTACATGCGAAGGAGCATCTGGGCCCAGTCCTGGGCTTCGGTGCCCCCCGCCCCCGCGTTGATGGCCACGATGGCGTCCCCGGCATCGTGGGGGCCGCCCAGCATGGCCCGGAGCTCCATGGCGCGGACCCCCCGGGCGACCGCCTCGAGGCGCTCCTCCGCCTCCCGCACCAGCTCCTCGTCGCCCTCCTCCTCCCCGAGTTCCCAGGCGACCCGGCACTCCTCGAGCTCGCCGTGGAGGTGGCTCCAGCGGTCCACCTCCTCGACGAGCCGCTCGCGCTCCTTCCCCAACCGGGCCGCGGCCTCCGGGTCGTCCCAGAAGTCGGGACGGGCCATGAGGGCGTCGAGTTCGGCTATGCGCTTCTCCTTGCCGGCCAGGTCAAAGATGCCTCCATAGGTCGGTGAGCCGGCGGTGCAGGTCGTCGAGTCGCTCGATGTCGGGCATGGTCCGAAGCTCCTGCGCGGAGAGGGGGTGGTCGGTCTAGCGGCGGCCCGGCGGGGCCTCCCGCCGCCCGCAGCGGCGGAGCGGGACGGCCCGACCCCCGGCCCTACCGGGACGGGGGGAGGTCCGGAGGGCCGGGGCTCCGGGGGCGGCGAAGGATAGCAAAAACCAAGCTGCCGGCCAAGGCGAGGCAGGCGCGCGGGATCCAGGGGCGGACCCGGACCTGGGGAGGGGGAGCTCCGGGGGCCAGCGGTAGCTCCACCACGAAGGCATCCCGGGCCCCCAGCTCCGTGGCCCGGAGCACCCGGCCCCCCCGGTCGAAGGCGGCGCTCACCCCCGTGTTGGCGGCCCTCACCAGGGCGAGGCCGGTTTCGGCGGCCCGGAGCGCGGCGAACGCCAGGTGGTGGTACGGACCCGCGGTCCGGCCGAACCAGGCGTCGTTCGTCACCACGGCGAGGAGCCGCGCCCCAGCCTGGGCATGGGCAGCCGCAAGCGACGGGAAGATGCTCTCGAAGCAGATGAGGGGCCCCACGGGGGCGAGGCCGGGGACCCCGAGGGGGCGGACCCCGTCGCCCGGGGAGAAGTCGCCGGCGCCCTGCACGAGCTTTTTCAGAAAGGGCAGGTACCGGCCCAGGGGCACGTATTCGCCGAAGGGTACGAGGTGAACCTTGTCGTAGCGCCCGGCCAGAGCGCCCTCCGGCGACATCAGGAACACGGCGTTTCGGTACTCGACCTCGCCACCACGCCGCTCGTACGCGGGTGCGCCAAAAAGGATCCAGGCGCCCAGTTCCCGGGCCAGGCGCTCGATCCGGGCCCGTTCGGGCCCGGGATCCTGGGCGTAGAGGGGTACCGCCGTCTCGGGCCACACGATGAGGTCGGGCCGGGGGCGAAGATCCCGGCTCAGGCGTTCGTACCGCTCGAGGGTGGCCGCCCGGTAGGCCGCGTCCCACTTCACGGCCTGGTCGATATTGCCCTGGACCACCCCGACGCGGATCGCCCCGGAGGCAGGGGGAAGGGGGGAGGGGAGGCGGACGAGGCCGGCCCAGCCGATGGCCGCAACAAGGGGCACGGCCAGCGCGGCAACCCCGGGCCTGCTTCCGCGGCCCAGGTAGGCCAGCAACCACGCGGGCGCCACGGCCAGGGCGGCCGCGGCCAACCGGATTCCGTCGGCCCCGGCCCAGGGGGCAAGGGCCAGGGCCGGGGACCAGGCCCACAGGGCCTGTGGGACGTCGCCCCAGGGGAACCCGCCGAGGAGCCAGCCGCGCAGGGCCTCGGCGCCGGTCCACACCAGGGGCGCGGTCCCGAGGGCCGAGGCCGGGGACTTCCGGCCCAGGGCGGCGCAAGCCCAGCCGCACAGTCCGGGAAAGAGCGCCAGGTACCCCGCCAGGAGCGCCACGCACCCGGCCGCAGCGGGCCAGGGGACCCCGCCGTAGGCGGCCACGGTGGGCGCGATCCACCACAGGAGGGTCCCGAAAAACCCGAGGCCTTGGACCCATCCCAGAAAAAATCCCCGGCCCGGGGTGGCGCCGAGGCTGGCCGCCCACAGGGGTGCGGGAAGCGCCAGCGCCAGGGGCCAGATCCCCGCCGGGGGAAACCCCGCCGCGGCCACCAGCGCCCCCCAGCCGGCGAGGCCCCAGGCCCGGGGGTCACGCCACTTCGACCCGGTTTCGGCCATTCGTCTTGGCGCGGTAGAGGGCCTCGTCCGCGGCCTTCAGGAGTTCGTCGGGGGAGCGCTCCCGGCTCCCCGGAGAAAAATCCGCGATACCCATGCTCACCGTGACCTTCAGGGTGGCGCCGTCGCCGACCGACACCGGCTCCGCCTCGATCCGGGCCCGGAGCCGTTCGGCGATGGTTCGCGCGTGGGCCGCGTCGGTCTTGGGCAGGAGGAGCACGAACTCCTCCCCGCCGTAGCGGGCCACGAGGTCCTCGCTCCGGACCCCCTCCTTCAGGACCTCCACCAGGTGCACGAGCACCCGGTCGCCCACCGGGTGGCCGTAGGTGTCGTTGATCCGCTTGAACCGGTCCAGGTCGATCATCACGCAGGCCAGGGGCTCCCCGTGGCGGGTGGCCCGGGCGTATTCGGCCCGCAGCCGCTCCTGGAAATGGCGGTGGTTGTAGGCCTTGGTGAGGCCGTCGGTCACCGAGAGGAGCCGCAGCTCCTGGTTGGCCGCGTCGAGCTGGCGGGCCAGGGCCTCGAGTTGCTGGTTCTTGGCCTCCAGTTCCAGGTTTTGGCGGAAGAGCCGTTTTTGCAGGGCCCGGATCCGCAGGAGGCTTCGCACCCGGGCCACGAGCTCCACGTTGTCGAAGGGCTTCGAGATGTAGTCGTCGGCCCCGGCGTCGAGGCCCCGGGCCAGGTCCTCCACGTCGCCTTTGGCGGTGAGCATCAGGATCGGGATGTAGTCGTCGTTGGTCTCGCGCCGCCGGAGTTCCCGGCACACCTCGTAGCCGTCCATCTCCGGCATCATGACGTCGAGGAGAATCAGATCGGGGGGGCGTTCCCTCACCTGGGCCAGCGCCTCCCGTCCGTCCTCGGCCTCCCGGATGCCGTAGCCCTGGGCCCTCAGGACGTCGGTCACCATGGCCCGCACAATGCGGCTGTCGTCCACCACCAGAATGTCAGCGGACGCCATGGCGCACCTCCGCCCGGGGCTCGGTTCCCAGCGCCTCGAGAACGGCCCAGGCCATCTCCCCCAGTCCCACCACCCGGGTGGCGGCTCCCACCTCGATCGCCGCCTTGGGCATGCCGAAAATCACCGAGGTCTCCTCGTCCTGCACCAGCACCGGGGCGCCCGCCCGGCGGAGGGCCAGGGCCCCCTGGGCGCCGTCGCGACCCATGCCGGTGAGCACCACTCCCACGGCCCTCGCCCCGTACTCCCGTGCCACGGTCTCGAACAGCACGTCGGCCGAGGGACGGCAGGCGTTCACCGGCGGCCCCTCCTGGGGCACGGCCCGGCCGTGATGGACGGCCAGGTGGGTCCCGTCGGCTGCCACATAGAGGGTGCCGGGGGTGAGCTCCACGGGCCGCTCCACCACCGTTACGGGGTGGCCGGTCTCCCTCTCGAGCCACCCGGCGAAGCCCCGGGTGAACCCCAGGCTGATATGCTGCACCAGAACCCCTGGACAGGGGAAGGGCGGCCCCAGATCCCTGAGGAGCCGCTGGACCGCCCGGGGGCCGCCGGTGCTCGCGGCGATCGCCACGATGCGGTCGGGCCGGGTGGGGCCCGGCGGGGCGGCCCGGGGCGCGGTTTCGGCTTCCTTCGGCGCCGCCGACCACCCCCTTCGCCGTCCCACCTTGGCGTAGAGCTTCACCCGGGAGCGCAGGTCCTCGGCCACGGCCGCGTAGGCCTCGGGCGTCACCGAGGCGTCGGGCTTGGGGAGGGCCTCGAAGGCCCCGGCCCGGACCGCCCGGAAGGCGCTTTGCACCTCCCCCGGGTTGACCGTGGCGCTCAGGATGATCACCGGCGCGGGGCACCGGAGCATGATCCGCTCCACGGCCTCGAGGCCGTCCATCACCGGCATCTGCACGTCCATGATCACCACGTCGGGCCGGAGCGCCTCGCAGCGCTCCACGGCCTCCAGGCCGTTTTCGGCCTCGGCCACCACCTGGAGCTCGGGGTCGGCCTCCAGGAGGTCCCGGAGCACCGCCCGCACCACCCGGGAATCGTCTACGAGCATGATCCGGATCAACGGCAGTCTCCCTCTGTTGCGCTAGAAGGCAGGAGGCTGGGAAGCGGGAAGGCCGGTCTCGCCGGACGCCCTCGGGTTACCGCGCCCCTTCCCCCTGACCGAGCAGTTCCGACACGATGGCCGCAAACTCCCTTTGTCGGAAGCGGTCCTTCGGCAGGAACGCGTTCGCGCCGGCCTCCCGGACGCGATCGGCTTCCCCCGTCCGGTTGGAGAGAACGACGACCGGGAGCGAGGCGGTGGTCTGGGTCGACCGGATCCTCCGGATGAGCCCGTACCCGTCGAGTTCGGGCATGTCCAGGTCGGTGACCACGAGGTCGATGCGCTCCCGCCGGAGGAGTTCCCAGCCCTCGGCGCCGTTCGACGCCAGCACGGGCTCGTACCCGCTCGCCCTGACCACCTGCTCGAGCATGTGGCGGGTCGTGACGGAGTCGTCGGCCACCAGGATGCGTAGGGGGCCCCGGGGGGCTTGCGCCACCTCCCGATGGTTGGCCTCCCACTCGGCCCAGCGCGAATAGAGATCCAGAACGTTCAGCACCGGCAAGGCCTCCCCCGACGGCAGGAACGACACCCCGAGCACTAAGGGCGCCCCGGCCAGATGGGATCCCAGGGGCTTTAGGACCAGCTCCCTTTCCCCCTCGATGCGGTCTACCTCGAGGAGCATGGTGCGGTTCCGAAACCGGAGCCGGACCACGCCCACCCGGGCCGCGGGCCGCCCCCGCTCCACCCCGAGCGCCGCGGCCAGGTCGATCACCGGTGCCACCCGATCCCCCGCGTCCCACAGCCGGCCCCGGGCCTCGAGGTCCCGGACCGGCACGGACTCGCAGCGGTCCACGAACAGGGCCGGCAGGGCGTAGGGTTCGTCGCCGGCTCGGACCACGAGGGCCGACAGGGTGGTGAGCGACAGGGGCAGCAAAAGCCGGAACCGGGACCACCGGCCGGGTTCGCTTTGGATCACGAGGGACCCCTTGAGCTTCTCCACCCGCAGCTTCACCACGTCGAGGCCCACCCCCCGGCCCGACACCTCGCTCACCCGGTCCCGGGTGGAGAACCCGGGGCGGCAGAGGAGGTAGAGGGCCTCGTCGTCGGTGAGGGTGCGGGCTTCCTCCTCCGAGAGGAGGCCCTTTCGGACCGCCTTGCGCCGGATCTCCCGGGGGTCGAGTCCCCGCCCGTCGTCCTCCACCTCGATCGCCACGGCGTTGGAGCGGTGATAGGCGCGAAGGGTCAGCCGGCCGTGACGGGGTTTCCCGGCCCGTTCCCTCTCCTCCGGGGGTTCGATCCCGTGATCCATCGCGTTCCGGACGAGGTGGGAGATCGGCCCCTGGATCGCCCCGAGGAGCGACCGGTCCACCTCGGTGAGCCGCCCCTCCACGACGATCTCCACCTCTTTTCCGAGTTCCCGGGCAAGATCGCGTGCGGTTCGCCGGAACCCCTCCAGGAGATCCCCCAGGGGGACCATGCGCAGGGTGAGCACCTGGGCCTGGAGTTCGGCCACGAGGCGATCGAGATGGCCCAGTTCGTCCACGAACTGGCTGAATCCCCTGCCGGCCACCATGCGGGCCATGCCCCGGAGCGCAGCAACCTCCTCCGGTTCCAGGGGACGGTCCGGATCCTGCCACCGCAGGAGGCCGAGGTGGGCAAACGCCCTCCGGAACCGCTCCATCCGGGCCAGGAGGGCGGTGCGTTGGGTGGCCAGGTCGTCCACGAGGTTCTGGAGTTCGTCGAGCCGCTCGGTGGCGACCCTCAGGCGGGCCGGTTCGTCGGGCGGCGGCGTCGAGGGCGGCTCGGTGCCGGCCGAGGAAAAAGGGGGCGGCCCGGCCGGAGCCGAGAGGCCCCCGAGTTCGCGGCGCAGCCGGTCCACCCCCTGGAGCAGTTCGGTCACCGTGTCGGGGGCGAACCCCTCGGTCGCGGCCGCCTTGAGCCGGTCCTCGAGGGCGTGGGCCTCCCGGCTCACGGCCTCCAGGCCGACCATCCGGGAGCTCCCCTTCACGGTGTGCGCGAGCCGCATGGCGCTTCGAAGGGCCTCGGTGTCCCCGGGGTCCTGCTCGAGCCGCAGGAGCCGCTCGCCCAACCGCTCGAGGAGTTCCTCGGCCTCCTCGAGGAAGATCCGGACGTACTTCTCGTCCACCGGCATCGCGGGATCAGACTGTGAATCCCTGGGCGCCCAGGTTCTCCTGGGCCAGGTCCTTGAGCCGCCGCGCCAGTTCCTTCAGGTTGATCACCGCCTTTTCCACCTGCTCGGCGGAGCGGTTCACCTGCACCGCCACGTCGTTGATGTCGGTGATCGTGAGCACCAGTTGCTCCCCGGCGGTGGCCTGCTGCTGGGTGGCCACCGTGATCTCCTTGGCCGATTCCTTAGTCTGGCGCACGAGCTCGAGGATCGTCTCCAGGCTCTCCCCGATCTGGTCGACCCGCTCGGCGCCGGCCCGGGCCGTGGTGGTCCCCTTCTCCGTGGTCAGGAGCGTTGCGTTCACCGAGTTCTGGATCTCCTCGACGAGCGATTTGATCTGGCCGGTGGCCTCCACGGTGCGCTGGGCCAGGCGCCGCACCTCCCCGGCCACCACCCCGAACCGCTTGCCGTGCTCCCCGGCGCCGGCGGCCTCGATGGCGGCATTGACCGCGAGGAGATGGGTCTGCTCGCTGATCTCGTCGATGATGTCCACGATGCCCCCGATCTTCTGTGACTTCTTGCCCAGATCCATCATCGAGGCCGCGATGGCGCCCACCTGCTCCTTGACCTCCTGCATCCCGGCCACGGCGTCGCCCACGGCGTCACGCCCCTTCACGCAGGCGTTGAAGGTCTCCTCCGCCACCCGCTCCACGCTCTCCACGTTGGCCGAGATCTCGTTGGAGGTTGCCGCGATCTCTTCGGCGGTGGTGGTGGCCTCCTGGACGGCCGAGGCCTGTTCGGCCGCGCCGCTCGACTGTTCCATGGCGATGGACACCAGCGACTCGCTCGAATCGTGGAGCTTCTCGACCGCCTCGGCGAGCGCCGTGGCCACCGACGCCGAGCGCCTCAGCGTATCCCGAAGGTGGGTGCGCAGGGTGTCCAGGTGCCCCGCCAGCCGGGCCATCTCGTCCTCGCCCCGGATCGATACCTCCTGGGTCAGGTCTCCCCCCGCCATGCGTCGGGCCGTGGTTTCCAGTTGGAAGATGGGCCGGAGCACGAGCGAACGGACGCTCACCAAGACCACCAGCGCGACCAACACGACTGTCACCGCGAAAAGGCCCAACTGGCGGTTCCGGATCGTGGCCAACTGGGCGTCGAAGTCCGAGAAATCGAAGCCCACCAGGATGGTCCCCAGGTAGGGGGGGTCGGAGGCGTGACAGGTGGTGCACACCCCCTGGTTGTGGAGCGGCACGGCCTCGGTCACGTGGCCGGCCCGCCTCAGTTCCAGGAGACCCGTGGCCTTGGAGCCCGACTGGACGAGCCGCTCCAGTGCCGGATCGTCCAGCTTCTTGCCGATTTCCGCGGGCCGTCCGCTGTAGCGCACGGTGCCGTCGGGCGTCACGATCCGCAGGGCCTCGATCCCCGCGGTGGACACGGCGTTCTCCAGGATCTTCTGGAGTTCCTCCATCTGCCCCTCGACCATGGAGAAGAGCAGCGTGTTGTACACGAACGTGGCGAAGCTCTCGTTCGTCCGGGTCTGGAGGTCCACGACGGTGCGGCGTTGGACCCAGGCCGTGTAGGCGCTGGCGAGCCCCAGGAGGACCACGAGCGTGGCCGCGGTGGACACGGCGATCTTGGCCGAAAGGCTTCTGCGAAACGCGCGCAACATGAGGCACACTCCTTCCAGGTCCGCTAGGAAGCTAGAATGCTGGGAGGCCGGAAAGCCCACTTCGATTCGAACGGCATCGCAACCCCCACCCTCGGGCCCCGGCCCGGCGTTGCGTTCCTTCGTTCCAGGGTCCCGTTCCTACTCCGTGGTCTCCGTTTCCGGAACGGCCGATCCCCACACGAGGGCGTGGGGGTCGAGAAGCGAGACGGGGGGTTCCGTGTCCCATTGGCCTGCGACCACCCCGGCCGGGGCGTTGGGCCACGGGGCCTCGACCGGCCGTACCTCTTCGTCCGGCACCGGTACCACGTCCACGATTCGGTCCACGGTGAAGGCCGCGCGCACCGGGCCGCTCGCCAACAGCACCAGGTATCCCCCCTGGGACGGGGGAAGTCCTAGATACGCGTTCGTGTCCACCACGGACACCACCTCCCCCCGCACCCCGGCCACGCCCAGGATGTGGGGCGGCACCCCGGGCAATCGGGTCACCCGGGGGCGGCGGACCACGCCTTTTGCCGCCGCGGCGGGGACCGCAAGCCGCCGCTCGCCCGTTTCAACCAAGAGGTGAAGCGAACCGGGTCGGTACTCGGCTTCATCCTCTTCCTCGCGGCTCCAGTACTCGGCCCTCACGGCCTCGAGCCAGGCCGACAGGTCTTCCGACGAAGGACTCATGGCGCTTCTCTCTCGCTTTGGGGCTACGGCCCGAGGGTCCGAGGGCGATCACGGGGATTGGGTCCCTCGGCTCCCGGGGACCCCGGGGTCAGCCGCTTCCCGTTCTCCTGGCGGGCCCCACAGCCCCGGGAAACGCTTGCTCCAGCAGTTCAAACACCGCCTCCGGGGCCATGCCGCCGGTCATCCACCGGGGAGCCTGCGGGGCCGCGACCCTCTGCTCCAGCGCGGCCTCGGCCTCCGCCTCGGCGGCCCCCCGTTCCCCCCGCCGGGCCAGGATCCAGGCCCGGCTGACCCGCGCCATCACGAGGGCGGGGTCGAGGTCGAGGGCCGCCCCATAACGCTCCAGGGCGACCGCGTCGTTTCCGTTTCGCTCCTCCAGCAGCCCGCACAGGTAATGGGCCTCCGCGGGCGCTCCGGAACCGGCGGCCGCAGCGGAGGCCAGGGCCAGGGCCTCCCGTTCCCTTCCCTCGTTGGCCAAGAGGAGGGCCCGGCCCAGAAGCCCACGGGGGTCCCGGGGGGCGGCGTCCAGGATGGCGTCAAATCTCTGCCGGGCCTCGGCGAATTCCTCGGCGTCCAACAGCGCGACGCCCGCCCGGTAAAGGGCGGCCAGGTCCGGCCGGACCTCGGGATCCGGCCGTTTCGGCTCGGGTTTCGGAGGCGCCGTCGGGGCGATGTGACTCCGGCGGTAGTAGAAGCAGCCGGTGGAGCGCACCGGGGTGAGGTCGGGGCGCCGCGGCCAGATGGTCTCGGACGGGCCGAGGAAGAGCGCGCCGCCGGGTTCGAGGGCGCGCACGAACAGGTCCAGGGCCCCCGACACCGCCTCGGGCCGGAAGTAGATCAGGGTGTTCCGGCAGAACACGGCGGCAAACGGCCCCCGGGCCCGGGCCCACTCCCGGGCGCCCGGCGTGAGGAGGTCCTGGCGCTCGAACCGGACCAGGCGGCGCACGTGATCGGCGATCTCCCATGCCCCGTCCGTTCGCCGCAGGTGCCGTTCGAGGAGCGGCCGGGGCAGGTTCCGGACCGCCCGGTCGTTGTACCGGCCGAGGCGGGCGGCCGCGAGGCTCGGGCCGTGGACGTCGGTGGCCAGGATCTCCACGTCCGCGTCAGGACCCAACACCTCGAGGCACGCGATGGCCAGCGAGTACGCTTCCTCCCCGGAGGCGCACCCGGCGGACCAAACCTTGACCGGCCGGCCCCGCAGGCGCGGGAGCACCTCGGTCATGAGGGCGGTGAACTGGCCCCCGTGGCGCCAGAAATGGGTCTCGTTGACGGCCAGGAGCGCGGCGATCGCCTCGAGTTCCTGGGCCCGGAACCGGGCCGATCCGAGTTTGCGCACATAGGCCTGGCAGGTGGGGACCAGCCGGGCCACCAGGCGGGTCGAGATCGCCTCGGCCAGGGCGCGACGCCGGTCGGCCCGGATCGCGAGCCCGCGCTCCCGCTCCACCAGGGCCGCCACCAGGTCGAGCTCCCTCTCCCCCGGGCCGGAGCACGGAAGCGGCCAGGCCCGGGCGAACTCGGCCCAGTCCCGGGCCGCCGCCATCACGGCGTTAGCCAGGGGCCGGGGCGATGCGGTGTCGGGAAGGGTTCGGTAAACCCGGGGTGCGGCCTCGGGGGGGAGGTCGCCGGAATGGACGAGGATGACCCCCGGCGGCGGCCGGGGGCTGCTTCGGGCCCACTCCCAGGCCGTCCGGAGGCGCAGGGGATCCGCCCCCGTCACCACGGCCACGGGCTGCCCGCCCCCCAGGGCACGATCGAGGTCCCGGGCCGGTTCGGCCGGCACGCCCAGGGAGGCCAACGACGCGGCCAGGGCTTCGGCCCGGCCGGGCGCCTCGGCAACCACCCGGGCCAGCGGGCCCGGGGGAAGGGAACGGTTAGGTAGGGTTCGGTTCACCGGCGGACGGTTCCTCGCTCGATCGGCGGATCAGGACTTCCTTGACCCGCCTCTTATCGGCGTCCCGAACGAGGAACTCAAGTCCGCGGTACCGAAAGACCTCCCCGGGGCGGGGAATGCGGCCCAGCACGTGGAACACGAGGCCGCCGATCGTCTCGACCCCGTCCACCTCCAGTTCGGTGCCCAGGAGGTCCTCGAGCTTCTCGAGGCTCACCCGGCCGGCCGCCCGGTAGCCCTCCCGGGTTTCCAGGACCTCGTCCTCCAGGTCGGGTTCGTCCTCGATCTCCCCGACGATTTCCTCCACCACGTCGGAGGGGGTCACGAGCCCGGACACGCCGCCGTACTCGTCCACGGCCAGGATCAGGGGCACCCGGCTGCGTTTGAACTCCTCCAAAAGGGCTTCCAAGGTGAGAGTTTCCGGCACGAACACGGCCGGTCTGCAGATGGTTTCGAGCTTGGGGTAGGGGGGGGGCGAACCCCAGAACCGGAGCACGTCCCGGGCGGTCACGAACCCGATCACGTCGTCGAGGCTTCCCCGGTACACCGGGATCCGGGAGTGCCCCTCCTCGACCATGAGGCGCACGAGGTCCGGCAACGCGTCGCCCTGCTCGGCGGCCACGATCTCGGTCCGGGGCACCATGATCTCCCGGACCCGGGTCTTCCGGAGCGAGAGGACCGAGAGGAGCATCTCCTCCTCCTCGGGATGGAGCACGCCCTCGGCGGTGCCCTCCTCGATCAGGTCCTCCATCTCCTGCACCAGGTCCCGCCGGGGCCGAACCCGGCGGCGCAGCCAGTCCACCAAAATGGCCCAAGGGGAGGGTTTCGGCCCGTCGTTCATCGCGGGGATCCTCCCAGCACGAGGAAGTGAAGCCCCAGGGCGATGGCCGTGCCGAGGACGGCCCCGGCCGCCACCTCCGCCCGGGAATGGATCCGGAGCAAGAGCCGGCTGTGGCTCACCATGAGCGCCAGCAGGCAGGCCAGGGCGGCCACGAGCCAGTCCCGGGTGTGGAGGGCGAGGAGGGTGGCGGCCGCGAACGACACCGCAGCGTGGCCCGACGGGAAGCCGCCGTGGAGCGGGGTGCCCCGGCCCAGGAGGGCCTTGAGCAGCACCACGGCCACGAGCACGGCCAGGAGGATCGCGGCGGCGGCCATGGGGCCGGTGGGGCCGGCGGGAAGCGCCGCGCCGAGGCGGGAGAGCCGGGGACCCAGCACCACCCACCCTACGGCCGCCGCCCCGAAGGAGGCCACGAGCACGGCGCCGGCCGCCACGTCCTTGGCCGACCGGGCCCGGGGATCGAAGTCGGGGCAGGCGATGTCCACCACGGACTCGAAGGCCGTGTTCAGGAGTTCGGCCGCCAAAACGAGCCCCGCGGCGAGGCACAGGAGCGCGAACTCCCCGGGTGTCACCCCGAGTCGGGGCGCGAGGATGAGCACGGCCAGGGCGGCCACCGAATGCCAGCGCATGTGGCGCTGGGTGCGCACGGCCTCGAGCACCCCCTCCACGGCGCAATTGAGGGTTTCGAGCCAGGTTTCAGGCTTCACGGGCGATCGCCTCGAAGAGCTCCTCCTGCCGGGCCTCCATCTCGGCGGCCCGGTGGGCCTGATCGCCCTCGTGGTCGTACCCGAGCAGGTGCAGGACCCCGTGGAGACACAGGTAGAACACCATGTCGTCCGGGGCCCAGCCGGCCCCCTCGGCCTCCCGGAAGGCCGTGTCGAGGCTCACCACCACGTCGCCCAGCACCGGGGTGTCCGGGTCGGCGAACTCCCCCTCCCGTTGCGAGAAGCTGATCACGTTGGTGGGGGTGTCGCGCCCGAAATAGACGCGGTGGAGTTCCCGGATGTCCTCGTCCGAGCACAGCCAGATGGAAAGCTCCGTGTCCTCGTCACAGCCCGAGGCGCCTAAGGCGCTCTTCAGCCGGTTGCGCAGCCTCTCCTCGTCGATCCCGGCTTCCGGCCGATCGTTTCGGATCCAGATCTCCATGGGTGCGGCGTTCCTTGTGGGCCAAGAGGGGGTAGTCGATCCGCTGATGGTGGATCCCGGTCAAAATCCGGCAGAAGGCCCCGGCGATCCGGTGGAGATCCCGGAGCGTCAGGTCGCACTCGTCGAGCTGCCCGTCGGCGAAGGTCCGGTTGATGATGTTCTGGACCATGCCCTGGATCCGCGCCGGCCGAAGGTCGGGCAGGGTCCGCGACGCGGCCTCCACGGCGTCCGCGAGGAGCACGAGCCCGGCCTCCCGGGTTTGGGGTTTGGGGCCGGGGTAGCGGTAGTCGGCCTCCCGGACCTCCCCGTTTTCCCGCCGCGCCGCCTTTTCGTGGAAGTACCGGATGAGCCCGGTGCCGTGGTGCTGCTGGAGGATGGCCTCGATCTCCCGCCCGAGCCGGTGCCGGCGCGCCAGCTCCACCCCCTCCTTCACATGGGACGTGAGAATCAGGCTCGAAAGCCGGGGGGAGAGGCGATCGTGGGGGTTTCGGCCGGCCGCCTGGTTCTCGATGTAGTAGTCCGGCTTCGAGATCTTCCCGATGTCGTGGTAGTAGGCGGCCACCGTGGCCAGGAGGGCCCGGGCGCCGATGGCCTCGGCACCCGCCTTGGCCAGCGACCCCGTGACCAGGGAGTGGTGGTACGTTCCGGGCGCCCGGAGCATGAGGTCCCGCAGGAGCGGGTGGTCGAGGCTCGAAAGCTCCGTGAGCCTGAGGTCGGTGGTGTAGCCGAGCCCGGCCTCGGCGAGGAAGACCAGGAGGAGGGACAAAGCCCCTGCCGCGAGCCCCCCGCCGAGGCCCCATAGGGCCGCCCAGCCGGCTTGGGCCCAGGGTTCGGTGCCCAGGAGGGCGTATGCCCCGGCCACGGCCGCCTGGGCCAAACCCGCCCAGAGCCCGGCCCGAAGGTAGGCCGCCCGGCGGCCGGCCCGTCCCACCCCGTGGGCCCCCACCAGGGCCCCCGTGAGGTGGACGAGCGCCGCCTGGAGCGGGACCGGTGTCGCCAGGGCTCCGAGGAGCGACAGGGGCACCGCAAAGATCACGGCGGTCTCCGAGTTCAGGACGGCCCGCACCGTGAGGGCTCCGGCCGCGAGCGGCACGGCAAGGGATGCGGCCGCCACGCCGCCCGGGACCCCGGCGCCCGCCGCCACGGCAAGCCATCCGCGCTCCAGGAAGGCAAGGAGCAGCACGAGGCCGCCCAGGAGCACCCTGTCCCTCGGGTCGCTCCGGAACTTCTTCACGTTTCGCCGGCCGTACTCGAAGGGGATCCAGATCCCCAGGGCCCAAAGGGCCACGAGTCCCAGGGCCCGGCGGGTGCCCACCCCGGTGCCCACGAGCTCGGCGTGGGTCCGGAGCCGCCGCTCCTGTTCGGGACTCACCCGGTCCCCCTCCCGTACGATCATCTCTCCGCTTCGGATGAGATACCGAACGGGAGCCACCGATTTTCTGGCCTCGTCGCGTCGCCGCGCCGTCTCGTCGGCGTTGCGGGTCACGTTGGGCCGGAGGACGTGCCCGGCCACGGCCCGGGCCACCCGTTCCACGCCCTGAGCCTCGTCGGGAGCGAGGGCGAGCCGGGCCTCGTCGAGGGAAAGGGGCAGGGTCCAGGGGGTGAGGGCGCGTTCCTCACGGGTGCCGAGGTCGCGGATCACCCGGGGGCGGCCGGCCGACGTGAGCGCCTCGGGGGCGGCGGCGACGCCCCGTCGGAAGAGCGGTCGAAGAAGGCCGCGCACCCGTTCGAGCACGCGGCGGCGGGTCCCGGCCTCCAGGACCGTCCGGGCCGCCTCGGGGGAGACCTCGATCCCCAACCGTCGGCCGAGTTCCCGGGCCGCCTCGTCCCAATCGGGGACCACCGGCCCCTCGGGCCCGACCGGGGAGGGAGGATCGACGCTCAGGGCGGCAGCGGCGGCCTCCAGCGCCTCCTCCAGGGCCCCGGGGTCGAGGTCGAACACGTCCGGCGCCGCCTCCACCGCGGCCCGCTGGCGGGCCAACGTGGCCTCCTCGTCGGGGACCGTGAAGTCCCGTTGGGCCTTCACGTTTTCCGGCGCCACCTCACCCGCCGGGTAGACGGGCGCCCGGGCGGAGAACGGAAACCCCGTGACCAGGCCGGCTGCGGCGGCCAGGCCCAGGAGCCAGAGCGTGGAAAGAAGGCGCCGCCGGACCGGGGAGGAGCCGCCGCCCGGGGCGGTTCGCGACGTAGGGGGTGCGCGCATGGTGGCGGCATGCTAGGACAGGGGGCCAGGGGAGTCAAGAACGCCGGAATCCTGTGGAAGAACGATTGTTTTCGTGCTTTCGCTATGTTAGGGTTTGGGGCGCTCCCGGCCGGTGGGAGGGGGCCGCCGCCGGGAACCGCGACCCGTCCGCCGAAAGGAGGTTTTCCGTGGCACAGGGAGCCAGCCTGAGGGAGGAACTCGAGGAGATCAACCGGGATCTCCGCAAGACGTTCCTGAAGCTCCAGTCCCTTCTGGAGAAGAAGCGCCGGGCGCTCCAGGAGGCGGAGATCCTGGAGGACGAGCGGGAGCGGGAGCGGTTGGCCGAGGTCATCGGCCAGATCGAGCGCAAGCTCAAAGAGATCCGCGAGATCGGCATCTTGCCTCCTGCGGCCACGGGATGAGCGCCGTGGTCCGGACCCTCCTCGTCATCGGCCCCGAGCGGTCCTGGATCCCCCCGAGCGGGACGGCGGTGGGGGGATTCACCCTCACCGTGAGCCGCGCCGACACCCTGGACGGGGCGCCCGCAGGGGATTGGGACGTGGTGGCGTTCCGGGTCGACGCCCTCGGGGGCGCCGCCCCGGCCGAGGCGTTGGCCGGACTGCGGGAGCGGGCGCCGGAGGCCACGTTCTTGCCGGTGACCCCGGCACCCGACCCCCGAGAGGCCCTGGTCTACCTGAAAAGCGGCGCCTACGAGTACCTGGAGGAGCCGCTCGCCCCCGAGGAGTTCCTGCGGGCCCTGGCCGAAGCCCTGGAAAACCGCGAGGCGTTCCGGGAGATCCTGGAGCTGAACCGCACCCTCGAGGCCCAGGCCGAGCAGTTGCGCCGGGAAAAGGCGGAGCTCGAACGCCGAAACCGGGAACTCCAGGCGGTGAGCCGGCTGGCCCAGGATTTGGCGGCCTCCCTGGAGCCCCAGGAGGTCGTGGACCGCCTGGGGGCCCGGCTGGGGGAGGTGTTCGGCGGCCGCCCGGTGCGGATCGGGTTGTGGGGCCGTGCGCCGGGCGGGCTGGCCGTGGTGGACGGGACCGGGCCCCGGGAGGTGGAGGACGCGCCCGGCCCCTGGACGGCCCGGGTGCTTCGGGGGGAGGAGGTCCGGGAGCGGGGCGAAGCCGGGGATCTCGTGGTCGTCCCCATGCGGGCCCGGGACCGGGTGGTGGGGTTCCTGGCGGCCGGGGGCGCTTCCCCGATTCCGGACCACGAGGTGGAGCTTCTGCGGATCTTCGCCGACACCGCGGCCATCGCCCTGGAGAACGCCAGGCTCTACCAGGCCATGCGCGACCTCTCGGTGCGCGACGAGCTCACGGGGCTCTTCAACCGCCGCTATTTCCAGGAGCGGCTTCAGGCCGAGTGGAACCACGCCACCCGCCACCGGATCCCCCTGGCCCTCCTGGTGATCGACATCGACCATTTCAAGCGCCTCAACGACGGCAACGACCACCTCACCGGCGACGCGGCCCTCCGCAAGCTCGCGGAGCTTCTCACCCGCAACACCCGGGGCATCGACACCGTGGCCCGGTACGGGGGCGAGGAGTTCGTGGTGATCCTGCCCCAGACGAGCCGGGACGGCGCCCACGCGGCCGCCGAGAAGCTGCGGAAGGCCGTGACCCGCACTCGGTTCCCGGGGGAGGATGCCGTGCCGGGGGGGAAGCTCACGGTGAGCATCGGGGGCGCCTGGTGGCCCGGGGGCGCCGAGTCGGCCGAGGAACTCCTGGAGCGGGCCGACCACGCCCTCTACGAGGCCAAGCAGGGGGGGCGGAACCGCACCCGGTTCTGGGCCCCCCGGACCGAGGGCGATTCCCTGGCGAGCGCCTGAGGCCGGGATCCCGCGGGGAGGTGTCCCGCCTCCCGGGCCCCCGCATCCCAACGTCCCAGCCTCCTAAGTACCAATACCTTCATAAAGTATTGTCTGAGGCGGGTGGGGGACTGGTTCCGGCCGGGTGCGAGTGCGGCGCCCGATCGCCGCGCCCTCGCATGCCGTTGCAGGGTCGGCAGATCGGAGCGTCGGCAGCGGAAGTTCCGGAACTTCCAAAGCAATCCAAGCCTGGTGATGGCGCGGCGAGGTGAGGGGCCGCACCCGGCTCTCCACCAGCCCCCCACCCGCTGGTTCCCGGAGCAACGACAGGGATCTGACAATACTGCCGTTGGTGTTGGTAACCCGGCGTCAATACAGGCGCGTCCGTCGCCGCTGGGGCGTGGGACCCGTTTCCGGCCGTACGTGAGTGCGGCATGGCTACTCTAGGAGCCTCGCCCGGCGCTCCAGTAGGCCCCACGCCACGGAGCGCTTCTATTTCGCCGCGGAGTCATAACGTCCCACCGTCCGAACGTCCCACCGTCCCAACCGCCCTCACTCCCCGCCTTCCCGGGTTTCGACCTGGACCCCACGGGTCAACGTGCGGTGGACCGGGCAGCGGTTCGCGATCTCCAAGAGCCGCGCGCGCTGGTCGGCACTGAGGCCCTCCCCCACGAATTCCACCACCCGCTCCACCCGGTCGAGCATCCCTCCGCCCCCGTCCCCGCACCCCTCACAGTCCTTGGCGTGGATCCGCTCGTGGCGCAGCCGGGCCACCGCCTCGGCCAGCGGCCAGTCCTTGCGCCGGGCGTACATCTGCACGGTCATGGTGGTGCAGGCCCCGAGGGCGGCCAGGAGGAGGTCGTAGGGCGACGGCCCCTCCTCGGTGCCCCCGACGGAGCGGGGCTCGTCGGCCACCAAGGCATGGGCGCCGGCGGCGATCTCCGTGCGAAACCCCCCGGCCGCGGTGCGCACCGTGACCGCCGCGGGCTCCGGGCCGGGCCCGGCCGCCTCGGGCAGGTAGCGCTCGGCCCAGGCCGCGATGACCCCGGCGGCGTACCGGGCGTCGGCCGGCGCGGAAAGCAGGTGGTCGGCCGTGTCCAGGCTCACGAAGCTCTTGGGATGCCGGGCGGCCTGGTAGAGGCGCGCCGCGTGCTCCAGGCCCACCACCCGGTCGAGGGGGCTGTGGAGCACGAGGAGCGCCCGGCCGAGGGCCCGGACGGCCGAGGCCACGTCGTGGCGGCGCAAGTCCTCCACGAACCCCGGGTCCAGGGTGTAGGGGCGGCCCTCGATCCGGAACGCCGGGCCCTCGGTGGGCACCAGGTGCTTCGTGGCGTGGAGCGGGTCGGCCGGGGCACCGAGGGTCACCACGGCGCGCACCGCCGGGAGGTCCCCCGCCACCAGGAGCGCCGCCGTGCCTCCCAGGGAGTGGCCCACGAGCAGGTGGGGCCCCCCCTCCCGGGCCTCCAGGAACCGGGCCGCGGCCCGGAGGTCGGCCAGGTTCCCGGCCAGGGTCGTCCGGGCGAACGCCCCGGTGCTCTCCCCGAGACCCGCGAAGTCGAAGCGCAGCACCGCGATGCCCCGTTCGGTCAGGGCCCGCGCCAGGTGCACGGCCCCCTTGAGGTCCTTGCCGCAGGTGAAACAGTGGGCGAACAGGGCCGTGGCCCGGGGCGGGCCGTGCTCGGGCCGGTCGAGCCGGCCCGCGAGTTCGGCCCCGCCGGGGCCGGGGAACCGGACGGCGGTGGATTGCATGGCGTCTTCTCCTGGCGAAACGGGATCGTTCCGGTAGGATGCCAGGACCCGGCCCCGAGGCAAGCCGTGCGCCGGGGCGAACCCGGCCGAAGGAGGGATCGACGAGGTGGCAAGGCGGATCCTGGTGGTGGAGGACGACCCCGGCATCGCCGGGGTGGTGGCGGAGAACCTGCGGGACTTCGGGTTCGAGGCGGAGCGGGCCGGCACGCTGGCCGAGGCCCGGGCCCGGCTGCGGGCCGGGCGGGTGGACCTGATCGTGCTCGACCTTTCCCTGCCCGACGGCGACGGGCTCGATCTGTGCCGCGATCTGCGGGAGCGGGGGAACGCCGTGCCGGTGCTGGTGCTCACGGCCCGGGGGTCGGAGCCCGACCGGGTGCTGGGGCTGGAACTCGGCGCCGACGATTATCTGACGAAGCCCTTCGGGGTGCGGGAACTCGTGGCCCGGGTCCGGGCCCTCCTGCGCCGGGCCGAGCGGGCCGTGTCGGCCGACCCGGCCGAGGAGGCGCCCGTGGAGCGCCGCGGGCTGCGGATCGACCCGGCCCGGCGCCGGGTCTGGGTGGAGGGGCGCTCGGTGGCCCTCACGGCCACCGAGTTCGACCTGCTCCTCCACCTGGCCCGGCATCCGGGCCGGGTGTTCACGAGGGCCCAGCTCCTGGAGGCGGTGTGGGGGTACGGCCACGAGGGGTACGAACACACGGTCAACTCCCACATCAACCGGCTGCGGGCCAAGATCGAGGACGACCCCCGGCGGCCCCGCTACGTGCGCACGGTGTGGGGCGTGGGCTACACGTTCCCGGACGACGAGGACGGAGGGGCACGGTGAAGGTGTTCCGCACCCTGTACGCCCGGCTGGCCGCCGTGCTGGCGGGCCTCCTGGCCCTGGTGGCCGTCGCCTCGGTGGTCACCACCCTCTGGGCGACCCGGCGGTATCTCACCGACGCCCATTACCGGCTCCACCGGGACCTGGCCCGCCGGTTCGTGTCCGACGGCCTGATCGGCGCGGGGGGCGCCGTGGGGGAGGACCGGCTCCGGGAGATTTTCCACACCCTCATGCAGGTCAACCCCTCGATTGAGGTGTACCTCACCGACCCCCGGGGCCGGCTGTTGGCCTATTCGGCGCCGCCCGGCAGGGTGCGGCTCGAGGCGATCGACCTCGGACCGGTCCGGCGGTTTCTCGCGGGAACCGGGGAAGGACCCGTGTGGGGCGACAACCCCCGGGCCCCCGGGCAACGGGCGCTGTTCTCGGCGGCGGAGGTGCGGGCCGACGGGGAGCTGCGGGGGTACCTGTACGTGGTCCTGGCCGGGGAGCCCTACCGGGGGGCCCTCGAACTGTTTCGCGGAAGCTACGTGGCCCGGCTGGTTTTGCTCAACACGGCGGGGCTCCTCGTGGCGGTGTTCGCGCTGGGGCTCCTCGGGTTCTTCTGGGTGACCCGGCCGGTGCGCGATCTTCGCCGCCGCGTCGAGGCCTTCCAACGGGAGGCCGGGGAAACGGTCGATCCCAGGGAGGACGGCGACGAACTGCGGGCGCTCGCGGCGGCCTTCGACCGCATGCGCGAACGGATCGCGGACCAGATGGCCCGGATCCGCCGGGCCGACGAGGAGCGGCGCGCCCTCATCGAGGGGATCTCCCACGATCTTCGAACCCCGCTCGCGTCCCTGCTGGCCCATCTGGAAACCGCGGCCCGAAAGGGCGTCCGGGAGGGGGCGGAGGGATCCGGGCATCTCGAGGAGGCCCTCGCGGCCGGCCGGAGGCTCACGCGCCTGGTGGACGAACTCATGGCCCTCGCCCGGCTCGACGCCCCCGACGCGGCCCCCTGCCCCGAGACGTTTCCCCTGGAGGAACTCGTGCAGGACGCCGTGCAGTCCTTCGCCGGCGTGGCGCGGTCCCGCGGGGTCGAGGTGCGGGTCGAACCGCCGGAGGAGCCCCTGTTCGTGCGCGCCGACCTCGGGCTCGTGGAGCGGGCGGTGGAGAACCTCCTGCACAACGCGGCCCGCCACAGCCCCTCCGGAGGCCGCGTGACGGTGCGGTTCCGCCGGGTCCGCCCGGGGTGGGTGGAGACCTCGGTCTGCGACGAGGGCCCCGGTGTGCCCCCCGAAGACCTGCCCCACGTGTTCGAGCGGCGGTTTCGGGGCCGGCCGGAAGCCGGGGACGGCCACGGCCTGGGGCTCGCCATCGTACGGCGGGTCGCGGCCCTCCACGGGGGCACCGTGTCCGCCCGGAACCGGCCCGAGGGGGGCGCCGAGTTCTCCTTCACCCTGCCCGAGCCGCCGCCTTCGCCCGAGGCCTGATCCGAACACCTTCAAACGTATTGCCGGGGGCGGGGCAAGGGACCTGCCTCCGGCCGGGCGCGAAGCCAGGCGTTGAGATTCGCCACGCGGGCACGGGACCGAAGAGCCGGGTTCATGGCAGATCAGTCGGATCCGAACCCTTTCGGGGTCCGAGCGCCAGAGGCGCCGCGCGGCGAGCGAAGGAGCCGCACCCGGCTCTCCGACAGGCCCCTTGCCCCTCCGGGCGGGGGGCAATCGTCTTGAATGCAACTCGGTGCGAGGCCCCCGCACCGGCCCACCCCGGTCCGAATTTCACCCCGTGACGAAATCGTTAGGATTTCCGGACGAGCACGGGATCTTTCCCCGCTACCTTTGTCCCCACGGTGGGTTTCCCCAAGACGCCCGAGGGGCGAAGGAGGACGGCATGCGACGAGGACTGGTGGGTGCGGTGGCGATCCTGGGCTGGTTCGCCGGCGGGGCCGTGGCGGCGGAGGTGACCGTGGAGGTCACCAACGCGACCCATGGCGTGTATTTCACCCCCCTTCTGGTGACGGCCCACGGGGGGGACGAGTTCCTGTTCGAGGTGGGGCAGCCGGCCTCCGGGAGCCTTCGGGCGATGGCCGAGGGAGGGGATCTTACGGGCCTTCTGGCGGACCTGGGCGGCGCGGACGCCGACACCGTGGCCGACCCGGCGGGCGGGCTTCTGGGCCCCGGCGAAACGGCCACGGCCCGGCTCGACACCGGGGCGGGCGGTCACGGGTTCCTTTCGATCGTGGCCATGGCCCTGCCCACGAACGACGGGTTCGTCGGGTTGGACCGGTGGCCGATCCCGGCGGAGCCGGGGGAGTACCGGCTCACCCTCAACCTCTACGACGCCGGCACCGAGGCGAACGACGAGCGGATCACGGGGGGCGGGGCCCCGGGGGAGCCGGGCATCCCGGCCGACCCGGGGGGGCACGCGGGCGAGGGGGCCACGGGGGCCGCCGGCGCCGATGCCAACCCCACGGTCCACGTCCACCGGGGGACCCTCGGCGACACGGACCCCGACGGCGGCCCGAGCGATCTGGATCCGGCGGTCCACCGGTGGCTCAACCCGGTGGCCGTCGTGCGGATCACGGTCCGATAGGAGGGGCGCCATGCGAACCGTGTTGTGGACGTTTTCGGTGTTTGCCGCCCTGTCCGGGGCGGTGGGGCTCACGGGGTGCGGCGGCGACGACGGCGACGGCCCGCGGCGGGCCGAGTACCGGATCACCGTGATCAACGCCACGAACCGCCAGCCCCTCTCGCCGCCGGTGGCGATCGTTCACCAGGCCGGGTACGAGCCGTGGGCCGTGGGGGAGACGGCGTCCGATGGGCTGGAGCGGCTGGCCGAGGCGGGGGACGGGGCGGCCCTCCTCGCCGAGGCGGCGGGGAACCCGGCCGTCGTGGACCGGGTGGCGGCCGCCTCGGCCGTGGCGCCGGGCGGGTGGTGGACCGTCACGCGGTCGGTCGAGGTGTCCGCCGATCTGGCGGTCGACGTGGCGGGGATGCTGGTCAACACGAACGACGGGTTCGCAGCCGCCCGGGTGGCCGCGGGCAACCTCCCGGTGGGCGGTGTGGCCCGGGCGGAGTTGATCCCCTACGACGCCGGCACCGAGGCGAACACCGAAACGGCGGAGACGATCCCGGGACCCGCCGGGGGTGGGGAGGGGTACAACCCGGAGCGCGAGGCCGGCGGTGGCGTGCGGGTGCACCCCGGGGTGGTGACCGCGGCGGAAGGGCTGGCCGGATCGGCCCTCGACGCTTCCCACCGGTTTCTGGCCCCGGTGGGATGGGTCGAGGTGGAGCGCCTACGGTGATCGTGTAGCGTCGGGCCGCCGGTGTAAGCCGGAAGCCGGCGGCCCGACAAAGGAGACGAGGGTATGCGTCAAGCGAGAGCGTTGACCAGGGTCTGGGGCGCGGTCGTGGTCGTGGGGATTGCGGTTGCGGCCGGATGGGCGGGGGAGAAAGGAAGCCAAACGATGCGGATCTATTCGGTGGAGAAGGGCGGATACGTGGAGGCCGAGCCGGTTCGTCTCTCCGATGCCGACTGGCGGGAGCGGCTCACCCCCGAGCAGTACCGGGTGCTCCGGCAGGAGGGCACCGAGCGGGCGTTCACCGGCGCGTACTGGGACCACCACGAAACGGGCGTGTACCGGTGCGCGGGGTGCGGCACCGACCTGTTCCTCTCGGAGCACAAATTCGACTCGGGCACCGGGTGGCCCAGTTTCTGGCGGCCCGTGGCCGAGGAGAACGTGGGCACCAAGGAGGACCGCAAGTTCTTCATGGTGCGCACCGAGGTGCACTGCGCCCGGTGCGGGGGACACCTCGGGCACGTGTTCCCCGACGGGCCGGCGCCCACAGGGCTTCGGTACTGCATCAACTCGGCGGCCCTCGTGTTTGCGCCGCTGCCGAGGGGGGAGTAGACATGAACCGAACCCTTTGTGCGGGGGTTGCGGCCGCGTGGGTCCTGGGGGCCGTGGCCGCGTGGGCCGCAGGCGCGGCCTGCCCCTCGGTGGAGCCCCCCGATCCGGGAGAAGGAAACATGGAGACGGCGCGCGTGGTTTCGACAACTCCGGAGGAGGCCATCCCCGGGCCGGGCGGGGTGCCGGCCGAGGCGGCCACCTTCGCCTTGGGGTGATTCTGGGGCGTGGACTCCCGGTTCGGGAGTATCGACGGCGTGCTTCGGGTCACGGCGGGGTACGCGGGCGGCACCACTCCTTCCCCCACCTACCGGTCCATCGGCGACCACAGCGAGGCCGTGCGGGTGGTGTACGACCCGACCAAGGTTTCCTACCGGGGCCTCCTGGCCGTCTTCTGGGACGCCCACGACCCCCGGAGTCGGCCCTGGTCGCGCCAGTACCGAAACGCGCTCTTCTACCACACCCCCGAGCAGGAACGGGCGGCCCGGGAGAGCCTCCGGGAGGTGGAGGGGCGCCTGGGCGGGCCCGTGCGCACGGCCCTCGAGCCGGCCGGGCCGTTCTACCGGGCGGAGGCCTACCACCAGAAGTACGTCCTGCGGAGCCGGGGGCGGCTGTGGCGGGCCCTGGTGGAGCACTTCGGGGGCGAGGACGCGGCCGCCGACTCCACGGCCGCCGCGCGCCTGAACGGCTGGCTCGGCGGCTACGGCACCCCCACGGCCGAGGCGGTGGAGGCCCTGGACCTGCCGGAGGATCTCCGGGCGTTGGTGCTGGCGGAACTGGGCCTCGCAGCGAACTGACTGGGCGGGGGCGTCCAAGTGATTTCCGCTAGGACGCTAGGACGCTGGGATGCTGGGACGCGAGGAGACAAAACCCCCTGTGATTCCGGCGTCTCAGCTCGTCCCACCCTGTGGGGGCGGCTGCCGTATCAGGGGGCAGAATTCAGAGGTCAGATGTCAGAGAACCCCTGTCTTCTGTCGTCTGTCTTCTGGCACCTGGCACGGGCGGCGCTCCCATATCTCCTCCCATATCCGAGACGCGGTCCGTGGCCGGGAGGCGGCCTGTCTGGTTTCGCAAACGGGTTGCCTGGCGGTCCGCCGGGCCCTCACCGGAAGTCCCGGCTCGGGGGGGCCGTGGGGCGGGGGAGGCGGGGTTCCCAGAGGGCCTCGGCCACGAGGTGGACCACCCCGTCCTGGGCCTCGATCCGGCCCGTCACCCCCAGGAGCGCGGCCGTGCGGGCGAGCCGGGGGTGACGGTCGAACACCCGCTTCCACACCACCACGTTCACGAACCCGGTTTCGTCCTCCAGGGTGAAGAACGTGGTCCCCGCGGCCGTGCCGGGCCGCTGCCGGCAGATCACGAGGCCGGCGTACCGGGTGCGGGCGCCGGCCGGGAGGGCGGCTACCTCCCGGGCGCACGGGATGCCCCGGGCCGCCAGGGCCGGCCGGAAGGCCTCCAGGGGGTGCCCTCGGGGGCTTAGGCCCGTGGCCCCGTAGTCCCACACCACCTCGGCGAAGGGGGAGAGCGCCGGCAGCCGCTCGGGGGGCGCGGGTTCCGCGAGCGGCAGGGGATCCCGGGGCGCCCCGACCCGCCACAGGGCCCGGCGGCGGTCGGGCTCCAAGCCCTCGAACGCCCCGGCCTCGGCGAGGCGGTCGAGCGCGCCCCGGTCGAGCCCGGTGCGCCGGGCGAAGTCGTCCACCGACCGAAACGGCCCCCCACGCCGGGCCTCCCGGATGCGGGGCCAGTCCCGCCGGAACGAAAGCCCCTTCACGTACCGAAGCCCCAGCCGCACGGCGTACCGGGAGTCAGAAGTCGGAGGACAGAGGACAGGGTCCGGCTCCGGAAGGCCCTCTGGGGCTTCTTGCGGGGATGGGACGGCCGACGAAGCTCGGACCGTGGTGGGTTTGGGCTTCCCCTCCTCTCGCCCCCCGCCGGGGCTCCCGGCGGGGGGCGGGGCCCCCCCGTCCCCTGTCCTCTGTCTTCTGTCCTCTGACTCCTGAAGCGCGCAGTCCCAGTCGCTTTCGTTCACGCACACCCCCCGCACCTCCACCCCGTGGCGCCGGGCGTCCTCCACGAGGGTGGCCGGGTGGTAGAACCCCATGGGCTGGGCGTTCAGAAGGGCGCAGAGGAACACGTCGGGATAGTGGCACCGGAGCCAGGCCGTGGCGTAGGCGATGAGGGCGAAGCTCGCCGCGTGGCTTTCGGGGAACCCGTACTCCCCGAACCCCCGGATCTGCTCGAACACCCGCTCGGCGAACTCCCGGGGGATGCCCTTGGCCGCCATGCGGCCCACCAGCCGGTCGCGGTGCCGCTCGATCCGGCCGGTCTTCCGCCAGGCGGCCATGTCGCGCCGGAGTTGGTCGGCCTCGCCCGGGGTGTAGTCGGCCGCCACCATCGCAAGCCGCATGACCTGCTCCTGGAAGAGCGGCACCCCCAGGGTCTTGGCGAGCACGGGCTCGAGGCTGGGATGGGGGAAGGTCACCGGCTCCAGGCCCTGGCGCCGGCGCAGGTAGGGGTGGACCATGCCCCCGGTGATGGGCCCGGGCCGCACGATGGCCACCTGGATCACGAGGTCGTAGTACGAGCGGGGCCGCAGCCGGGGCAGCATGGCCATCTGGGCCCGGCTCTCGATCTGGAACACCCCCACGGTGTCGGCCCGGCAGATCATGTCGAAGGTGGCCGGGTCGTCGGGGGGGATCCGGTCCATGGAGAGTTCGACCCCGTAGTGCTCCCGCACCAGCCGGAAGGCCCGGTCGAGCTGGGTCAGGGCCCCGAGGCCCAGGAGGTCCACCTTGAACAGCCCCAGGTCCTCCAGGTCGTCCTTGTCCCACTGGATCACGGTGCGGCCGGGTTTGGTGGCCGGCTCGATGGGGACGAGGTCGCACACGGGCTCGTGGCCGAGCAGGAACCCTCCGGGGTGGATCGAGAGGTGGCGGGGGAAGTCCTGGATCTCCAGGACGAACCGGCACAGGTGGTCGTGGACCGGGTTTCGGGGGTCGAGCCCGGTCAGGCCCCAGAAGTCGACCGCCGACCCGGGCCGGTACCCCAGGGCCTTGGCCGCCCGGTCGAGCGCGGTCTCCGAAAGCCCCAGGGCTTTGCCCACGTCGCGCACGGCCGAGCGCACCCGGTACCGGATCACGTTGGCCACCATGGCCGCCCGGTCCCGGCCGTAGCGCTCGTAGACGTGGCGGATCACCTCCTCGCGGCGCTCGTGCATGATGTCGAGGTCGATGTCGGGCGGCTCGGCCCGCTCCCGCGAGAGGAACCGCTCGAACAAGAGGTCCACCCGGGTGGGGTCCACGGCCGTGATGCCCAGGCAGTAGCACACGGCCGAGTTGGCGGCCGAGCCCCGGCCCTGGCACAGGATGCCCCGTTCCCGGCAGAACCGGACGATCTCCCACATGGTGAGGAAGTACCCGGCGTAGTCGAGTTCGTCGATCAGGGCGAGTTCCCGGTCGATCTGCTCGGCCACCCGGGGGGGCACCCGGCCGCCGAACCGCTCCCGGGCCCCTTCCAATGTGAGCCGCCGCAGGAGGTCGCCGGTGGTGGTGCCGTCGGGCAGGGCCTCAGCCGGGTACCGGTACCGGAGTTCCGCGAGGGTGAAGGCGCACCGGTCGGCCACCTCCCGGGCCCGGGCCAGGGCGGCCGGGTCGTCGGCGAACAGGGCTTGGAGGCGGTGGGGCGGGGGCAGGGCGTGGTTGGCGTTGGGCCGGAGCCGCCGGCCCAGGGCCGCCACGGCCGTGCGGTGGCGGATGGCGGTGAGCACGTCCTGGAGGGGCCGGCGGTCGGGGGCGTGGTAGAGCACCTCCACCGCGGCCGCCACCGGGATCCCCCAGCGCTCGGCCCGCTCCCGGAGGCGTGCCTCGGCGGCCACCTCCTCGGCCCGGCGGTGGCGGGCCGCGAGCGCGTAGAGCCGGTCGCCGAAGGCCTCCCGGAGGCGCCGGGCCACGGCCCCGGGCTCTTCGGGGGCCGTTAGCAGGCTCCGGTCCCCGCCCCACAGGGCCAGGAGCCCCGGGGCGTGGTCGCACACCTCGCCCCAGGTGACCCGGGAGGCGCCCTTGGGACTCCGGAGCCGGCCCCGGGTGAGGAGCCGGCACAGGCGGGCGTAGCCCCCCCGGTCCTGGGCCAGGAGCACGATGGTGGAGGCCGGGGCGTCCTCGGCGTCGGCCACCGTGACCTCGGCGCCCACGAGGAGCTTCACCCCCAGCTCCCGGGCCCGCACGTGGGCCCGCACCGCGCCGTACACCCCGTCGCGGTCGGTGAGGGCCAGGGCCGGGAGCCCCAGCTCCTGGGCCCGCTCCACGAGTTCCTCGGGGTGGCTCGCCCCCTCGAGGAACGAGTAGTTGCTCTTGCACCACAGGGCGGGAACCATCGGGGGTGGGTAGACCTCACATGGAAGCTCCGTAGGCCGCGAGGCGCGGCCTGTTTGCAAAAACAATAACTTCCGCCTCGGCCACACGGTGCGCCGCGGCCGTCTGGACCACGGGATCGAAGACCGCCGACCGAGGACCGTAGACCGAAGTTACTCGGAAGGCTGCGTTGGACCGAGGCTCGGGAGCGGCGAAGGGGAACGGTTCCCCATTGGGCGGGGCCGTGCTACGTTTACGGGCGCCCCGTTCGGGTTCGGGAGCAAGGGGGGCTACCCCCGGGAAAAGTCTTTTTTCGGTCCCAGCGGGGCCCTACGACTCGCCCCCTTGTCCACCCGTGCCGGACGGAACACGGCCCGAAACCGTTCGGATCCGCACCGGAGGAGACGAAATGGTCCGTACGCATGTGCAACTCGACCCCCGGCAGTTGGATGCCTTGCGCAGGGTCGCGCAGGAGCGCGGGTGCTCGGTGTCGGAGTTGATCCGGCGGAGCGTGGACCGCTACCTCACGGAGTTGACAACGACCGACGAGGAACGCGTGCGCCGTGCACTGGCGGCCGTGGGCCGGTTCCGCTCCGGGGTGCCGGACCTCGGATCGGCCCACGACAAGTACCTGGACGACGCCTTCGACGCATGATCACCTTCGTGGACACCTCCGCCTTCCTGGCGTTGCTGGATGCCGACGAAGCATCCCACCCGGCCGTGCGTGGGGCATGGGTCGACCTGCTGGAAACCCGGGCCCCTCTGCTCACAACGAACTATGTCCTGGTGGAAACCCACGCGCTGGTGCAACGCCGCCTTGGATTGCGGGCTCTGCGCTGTTGGGTGGAAGACCTGCTTCCGGTCGTACGCGTCCTGTGGGTTTCCGAAGAGGAGCACCACGCGGCCGTGCGCGCCCTGTTGGCCATGGGCCGGCGGGCGGTCAGCCTGGTGGACTGCGTAAGCTTCGAGGCCATGCGGTCCCGTGGGGTCCGCCGGGCCTTTACCCTGGATCGCCACTTCCGCGAGCAGGGCTTCCTCTGCGTGCCGTAGGGTCGCGCCGGGGTCGGCCCGCAGTCGGCCCCTTTCCGCTTCCCCGGTTCTCGGTTCCATTCCCCCGAGCCGGCTCCACCGAACCAAACGGGCGGATTCGGTTTCGCATCGGGGGGATACGCCTGCGGGCGCTCCCGGCACCCGGATTCAGGTGCCCTCGTCGTGGCTCCCGTCCGTTCGCGTGTCGCAAGATCATTCCACCTCCCCCTGCCAGAACCACCGCCGCCGGATCCGGTCGTAGTAGATCCAGAGCACCTCGCCGGTGGAGAGTTCGGCGAAGTGGTACTCCCGGTGGATCGGGGTGCGCCACCACCCGCCGCTCACCTCGTAGGGGCCGTGGAGGGCCTCGACCCGGCCGGCCGCCTCGCCCCGGAGCATCCAGCCGTCGGGGTCGTGGCGCCCCAGGGGCCGCAGGGGGCGGGGCCGGGAGAAGATCCGCCGCACGAGCACCGGCTCCGCCTCGGGCCGGGGCCGGGCCGGGGGGAGTTCGCCCAGGGGTTCCCAGGCGAACCGGGCCTCGGGCAGGTGGCCGTCGAGGAGCCGGGCCCGCACCACGGCGTCCTCCCCCAGTTCGGCCCGCAGCCGCGCCAGGGCCCGGGCCGCGGCCCGGGGATCGCGGCGGGGCCGCTCGGCAAAGAGCCGGAGCTGCTCCCGGGTGGCCGGGACGGGCTCGGCCTCGAGTTCGAGGTCTTCCACCCCGCCCCCGAGCCCCCCGGCCTCGAGCCGCAGGTGCACGAGGTTGAGCACCTGGCGGGCGTCCAGGGTGGGCCGGGCCGGCCGGAGTCGCTCCTCCCGCACCGCCCCGTCCTCGAGCCCCAGGCGCACCGTGAGCCCGGCCAGGGCCTCCCCCCGTTCGGCCAACTCGGCCAGGAGTTCGTCCAAAAGCCCCTTGGCCCGGAAAAGGAGCCGGTGGAGGTTCCCCTCGGGTTGGTCGAAGGGGGCCCGCCGTACGAGCGGGGAGGGCAGGGGCTCCGGGGCGAACCCCTCCGGCCCCGCGGCCGCCCAGGCCCGGAGCCTGGCCGCCCCGGGGCCGATGCGCCGGGCCAGGTCCGCGGCCGGGAGCCCGAGGAGGCCCCCCAGGGTGCGCACCCCCAGGCGGGCGAGCCGCTCGCGCTCCCCGGGCGGAAGCCCGAGCCGCCCCAGGGGCACCCGCCGGGCCACGGCCTCCTCCTCGGCCGGGCTCCGGAACACCACGACCCCGGCGGGCCCCGGCCGCTGGGCCGCCGCGAAGGTGCCGAGCCGGGTGAACCCGGCCACCACCCGGCACCGGAACCCCTCGGCCCCGACCCGCCGGGCCACGGCCCGGGCCCACCGCTCCGGCGGGCCGGCCAGGCGCCCGAGCCCCCGGGGGTCGAGCCAGAACCCCCCGGGCCGGCCGGGATGGGGCTCCACCCCGGGGGTGAGACCCTGGAGGGCCCGGAGGAGCCCGGCCCGGGCCCCCTCGAGGTCGGCCGGGGGCACCTCCCCGGCCCGGAGGTCCGGGGCCAGGGCCAGGGCCGAGGCGTACCGGAGGCCCGGCACCACCCCGCGCCCTCGGGCCGGGCCGTTGGCCCAGAGCACCCGGCCCTGGGGCCGGTCGCGGTCCACCACGGCCGCGGGAAGCCCCGCCCACTCCGGCCGGCGCCGCAGGAGCACCTGGAGGGGCAGGTCCGGCACCTCAACGTAGGCCGTCCGGGGCACGGCAGGGGACCTCCTTTCCCCAGCCCGGGCCGCGGCGCTTGTCCTTGAGCGCCTCCACCCGGCAGGCGAACCGGCCGG
>NZ_BAAHFQ010000020.1:0-39673 GCF_054681715.1 Deferrisoma sp. | reverse complement strand
CTCCCTGGGGCTACGGCCCCCTGAAGGCCCGTTGGAGACGACGACGTAGATAGGCCGGGGGTGTAAGCGCAGCAATGCGTTGAGCTGACCGGTACTAAAGGGCCGTGTGGCTTGACCGCCTGTTTTTCGGATTTCCGAGGGACGCGTGGGTCGAGCGTGCGGGGCGAGGCGCGACACGTGGCGAATTCGTGTGGACCTGAGGTCCTATGAGGTTGTTCTCCTTTTTCGGTGGCGATAGCGAGGGGGACACACCCGTTCCCATTCCGAACACGGCCGTTAAGCCCCTCAGCGCCGATGGTACTGCCCGGGCAACTGGGTGGGAGAGTAGGTCGCCGCCGAGCCTTTTCACATGAAACGCCCCCGCGGAGGTCATCCCTCCCGGGGGCGTTTCTTTTTTGGGGGAAGGCGGTGGGGCCGCGCGGGCGGGTCCGGGGGTCAGCGGGCCTTCGGGAGGCCGAGCTTCCACTCGACCTTGGAGAGAATGCCCCGGAGGATCCGCACGTCCCGGGAGGTGGGAAGCCGCCGGGAGAAGATGCGCCGGATCTGGTTCATCATGCGCTCGGGGCTCGCCTCCTCGATGAACCCGATGTCCCAGAGGACCTTCTCGAAGTGGGCGTACATGCCCTCCATCTCGGCCACCGTGGCGGGGCGGTAGGGCTCGGACTCGGGCCGGGCGGCGAGGTTGGCGAGCCGGACCTCGTAGCAGAAGAGGCCCACGGCCTGGGCGAGGTTGAGGCTCGGGAGACCGCGGTCGGTGGGGATGCGCACGAGCCAGTGGCACAGATCGAGTTCGGCCGTGGTGAGTCCGGCGTCCTCCCGGCCGAACACGGCGGCGATGCGAACTGAGGCGTGGTGCCGGGCGATTTGGTCGACCGCCGCTCGCAGTTCGATCCCGTCGTTTCGGCGCCGGCCCAGGCGGGTGGTGAACCCGAGGGCGAGCTCCACGTCTCGGAGGGCCTCGAACAGATCGGGCACGACCCGGGCGCTGCGGACGAGATCCACGGCCTTTCGGGCCATGGGCTCGAGCCGGGGATCGTCGAAGATGCCGGGGGCCGGGTTGACGAGCACGAGGTCCGTGAGGCCGAAGTTGGCCATGACCCGGGCCACGCTGCCCAGGTTTCCGCCGTAAAGGGGTTCGACGAGGACGATCGCGGGATTCATCGAGGGGTCGGGAACCGTTGGGGGGAGAACAAAAAGGGGGAGGCCCGATCGGCCTCCCCCACGGTGGTTCCGCGTTTCCTACTTCTTTTTCGGGGGCTGGATGCCCAGGCGCTTCGCCGTATGGTCACGGCCCAAGTAGAAGTTGAGCCAGGACGAGGTGAAGCGCAGATCGTAGTTCACGGGGGGCACCATGTAGGCGCCCAGGGTGTCCTCGGCTCCGTGGCTCTTGAGCCGGGGGTAGGCCCGCACGTAGATGCACTGTTTCTTGTTGGGATAGACCTCGCACCAGCCCTCGAAGGAGCCGCCGCAGGGGCCGTTGCGCTGGCCCTTGGGGCACTGGCTCATGGGGCAGAGGTAGGCGATGTCGAACAGGGCGCAGTCCCCGCAGTGCATGCACTCGTTGGTCATCACCTTCATGAAGTGCTCGACCCGGGTGAAGAAGTGCTCCATGCTCGTGCCGTCCACGGCCTTGGCCAGCGACTGCATGGGCTTGAACAGGAAGCCCTTGGTCTCGAACATGGCGTTGTGGAGCACCTTGAACATCTTGTAGGACACCGGGGCGGCCGGGCGGTCCTTGGACCGGTCCACCGGGACCTCCTTGTTGAGCCCGGTTTCGGGGTCCTTCTCGAAGTAGTACCACCCGCCCGGCTGGGGGAAGTCGAACTCCCGCACCAGGTCCTGCCAGTTGGGGGCGAGTTCCTGGCCCTTCTCGATGATGAACTCCACGTCCTCGAACTTCATGCCGTGGCCGCCGATGTGGACCCCGGCGAACCCCATGCCCTTCATGAAGGCGTACATCTTGGCGGCCCTCAAAAGCCGCTCGGTTTTGCCCTTGTCCTTCGATTTCTCCACCTCGGCCGCGATCTCCTGGACGAGCTTGTCGGTCACCACGCACCCCGGGATGCCGTTGCGGTTCATGAGCCGGGCGGCGCCCAGGGGCAGCACGTAGACGTTGCCGATCACCGGGATGTGGCCGTAGCCGAGGTGTTTCACCATCAGCAGGGCCTCGTGGAACTTGCGGGCGTCGTAGCCGAGCTGGGTCACGATGAACTGCGCGCCGGACTCCAGCTTCTTCTTGAGCTTGTAGTACTGGCCCATCTGCTCGGACTCGAGCTTCTTGAACGGGCTCACCGCGGCGCCCGCGAAGAAATGGGTGGGCCCGAGGGTGGTGGAGCCCTTGAACGTGGGCACCTCGAGGCCCTGGTTGAGCGCGCCGATGAGCTGGAGGAGCTGCGCCGGGTCGAGGTCGAACACGGGCTTGGCCCGGCCGCCGAACCCGCTCACCGGGTAGTCCCCGGTCATGATGAGGAGGTTGCGGACGTTCTCGCGCTCCAGGCCGTAGAGGAGCCCCTCAAGTTGGTTGCGGTTTTTGTCTTTGCAGGTGAAATGGACCAGGGGCTCGATGCCGAGCTTGTTGATCTCGGCCCCGAGCATCTCGGCCGAGATAGCCGGGTTCCCGCCCGGGTTGTCGGTGATGGTGAGGGCGTGGATCTTGCCGCTCTTGGCGGCCGCCTCGGCCGACTCCACGACCACCTCCTGGGCCTTTTCCCGGGCGCCGCGTCCCGGCACCAGCTCCCAGGTGACGCTGAAGGTGTTTTTGTCGAGGAGGGACTCCTGGAACTTGCTCACATACTCGGCCACCGGTCTTCCTCCTCCCCCTCCCAGGGGAAACATGGGGATCGAAACAGGGAAAACGAGCGGCGCGGATTATAGGGGACGGGTTTTGGGCAAGTCAACGAAGGCCGGCCGGTTCGCGAAAATGAAAACCGGTTATTCTCGCAGGGATCCAAGAAGCTCCGCCGCGAGTCGCCCAACGGCCCGGTCGGCGGCGCGGGAGAACCCGGCAATCCCGGAGTCCGCGACGGGCTCCGCCCACCGAGCGTGGCGAAACGTCTTGACGGAGCCGTCCCGGCCGAGCACGGTCCAGGTGGCCTCGAGAACGGTCGCGCCTCCCGCCCGGTCCCAGAGAAGAGCATCCACGGTTCCGGTCACCGTGAGGTCGGGCTCGACGGGGGCCGGAGCGGGCCACACGGCCCCGAGCACCCCGCTTGCGGCCAGGCTCCGGCGCAGGGCGTCGGCCACGAGGGGGCCGGGTTCGGCGGCCCATCGGGTTTGCGAGAGAAACCGAAGCCCCACGGACGCGTCGCGCACCGCGATCCGGTCGGTGCGGTAGGCCGGCGCCGTCCGAAACGGCTCGATCGCGACCACCGGCCCGGCCGGGCCTCCCACGGCTTCCACCGGGGCGGCCGCGAGCCCGAGGCGCAGGACCGGTGCGGCGGGCCGGCGCCAGCCCGCGCAGGCCACGAGGGGCAAGAGAGCGAGGCACCCGAGGACCGCGCGCCGGTTCATCGGGTCTCCTCCGCCGGCGGCGCCTCCCAGACGAGGCGGGAGGGCGCCTCGTCCAGGTCGCGCGCGAGGGCTTCCACCCGGGCCGCGGCCCCTTCCACCCGCTCCAGGGCCAACAGGGCCGCCCGGGCGGTTGCGGCGGCGCTTCCGCGGGCGGTGTCGGCGGCCGCGGCGGCCCGGTCCGCGGCCCCTCCCACCCGTTCGGCCGCGTCCGCCAGATGGGCCTTTGCGGCCGCAAACCGGCCCGGGAGGTCGAGTGCCTCGATCTGGGCCCGCAGGTCCTGTGTGGCCTTCCGGGCGTCGGCCGCAGCCGCCGAGAGGTCGGCCACCAGGCCCGGGAGGGCCGGGTCGGCCAGGAGTTGGTCGAGCCGGCCGGCGGCCGAGGCCAGCGACCCGGCGGCCCGGTCGGCCCGGGTGAAGGCCGAGGCCAATGCCGGTTCCCCCAGGAGGCGTTCGAGCCGCTCGGCCGCCCGTGCGGCGGCGTCGGCCGCGGCCTCCAGCGCCCGGGCGGCCTCGGGGAGGCCCGAGGTGTTCACGAGCCGCCGGAGATCCCGGGCCAGGCCCGGGAGATCCGCCTCCCGCAGGTCCGACACGAGACCGGCCACGTCGGTGGAGAGGTGGGTGAGGAACGAGGGCGCCGACGGGATCGTCCCGGGTGGCGTTTCGAAGGGAAGTTCGGGGCTCGGCGCCGCGTCGGCTCCCACGTACTCCAGTTCCACGAAGGCCGCGCCGGTGATGCCCACCGAACCCAGCCGGGCCCTGAGGCCCGGGCGGACCTCGAACGCGGGGTCGATCTCCATCCACACCTCCACGTGGTTGCCGTCGGGGGCCACCCGGATCGCGCTCACGCGGCCCAGGGGCACCCCCCGAAATTTCACCGGGGAGCCCACGTCGAGCCCCTGGACGCTGTCGGAGAAGTAGGTCACGTAGGACCGGTACTCCTTCCACACCTGGGTCGCCCCGAGCCACAGGAGCGCGGCGCATCCCAAAAGGAAGCCGACGATCAGAAACAGTCCCACCTTGAACCGGGTCGCATCGCTTGCCACGTCGCGCTCCGCGCAAACGGGAGTTCCTGTGCCGTCAGACCGGGGCCGGGCCCCGGGGACCGGGCTGCGCCGGTTCCCGCCGGAAAAATGCCCGGACCTTGGGGTCCGGCGGATCGTCCCGGAGGCGCCGGGGATCGCCCTCGGCCCGGATCCCGGCCGTCTCGGCGTCGATCAGGATGCACCGGTCGGCGGCACGAAAGGCGCTTTCCAGGTCGTGGGTCACCATCAGGACCGTGATTCCCAGGTTGTCTCGCAACCCGAGCACCAGTTCGTCGAGTTCCGCCGCGGTCACCGGGTCGAGCCCGGAGGAGGGCTCGTCCAGCACCAGGATCGGCGGGTCCAGGGCCATGGCCCGGGCCACCCCGGCCCGCTTTCGCATGCCCCCGGAGATCTCGTTGGGGAACCGGTCGGCCGCGTCCCCGAGCCCCACCTCGGAGAGCTTCAGGCAGGCCAGGATCCGGGCCGTGACCTCGGGAAGCCCGGTGTGGCCCCGGATCGGGAGCATGACGTTCTCCGCCAGCGTCAGATCGGCCAGGAGCGCCCCGGTCTGAAAGAGCACCCCAAGCCGCCGCAGGGCCCCCCGGCGCTCGGCCTCGGTCGCGGCTCCCATGTCCACCCCGGCGATCTCCAGGGTGCCGGCCAGGGGGGGAAGGATCCCGATCAGGGTTTTGAGGAGCGTGGTCTTCCCCGAGCCGCTCCCGCCGAGGATGGCGAAGATCTCCCGGGGCCGCACCTCGAAGGTCACGTCCCGCAACACGGCGACCCCCTCGTAGCCCACGGAAAGTTCTCGCGCCCGGATGACGGCTTCGGTCGGCATGGTCAAAACGGAAGGTACGTCAGCACCAGGGCGAAAAGGGAGTCGAGAACGATCACGAGGAAGATGGCCGTGACCACGGCCGAGGTGGCGGCGCGGCCCACGGCGTTCGCCCCGCCCCGCACGCCGAGCCCCTTGAAGCAACCCACCCCGGCTGCCACGGTGCCGAAGACGCAGCCCTTCAGGACGCCGATCACGAGGTGCCGCAGGCTCAGGATCGCCCGGGTTTCCTCCAGGTACTGGGCGGCCGTGAGGTCCATGGCGAACACCCCCACGGCGAGCCCGCCGAGGATGCCCGCGAGGTCGGACAGGAGGATCAGCACCGGCATGGACACGGCCACGGCGGCCACCCGGGGCACGGCCAGGAACTCCACGGGGTCGAACCCCATGGTGACGAGCGCATCCACCTCGTCGTCCACCACCATGGCCCCGAGTTCGGCGGCGTAGCCGCTGCCCGACCGGCCCGCCACCAGGATCGAGGTGATCACCGGCCCGAGTTCCCGCACCATGGCCAGGGCCACCATGTCGGCCACGAGGATCTGGGCGCCGTAGGGTTTGAGCTGGAGCGAGCCGAGAAACGCCAGGATCAGCCCGAGCAGGGCGGCGCTCAACACCACGATGGGCACCGCGTCCACCCCGGCCCGGTCCACGAACCGGAGCATCTCCCGAAACCGCATCCGGGAGCGGAGCAGGCAGGCAAACGAGCACAGGAAGAGCCCCCCGGCGAAGGCGCACAGCCGGCGCATCTCCCCGAGCAGGTAGATGGCGTTGGTGCCCACCTGCACGATGAGGCCGGGTTGACCCGGCCGCTCCGGCAGGGGGCGGCAGGTCAGGTCCTCCCACGGAATGCGGCCGAGCACGGCGGCCACGGGTCCCCGGGCGCCCGTGAGCCGGAGCCGGCGGCCCTCGGCCCGGAGCGTCCGGTCGAGTTCGGCGAACACGGCCACGGCCGCGCCGCCCAGGTGCTCCACCGCGGCGAGGTCCACCACCAGGTCCCCCGACCCGGCCCGGGCGCGGGCCAGGAGGTCCCGGCGGAGCTGGGCGGCCCGCTCGGCCGGGTACCGGCCGGCCAAACGCACCGAACCGGGGGGCGGGTTGGGGAGGGAAGGGTGGGCGGTTTCCACGGGGTCTGCCTCCTCGTGGGCCCAGAGTGTACCAGAAACCGGCCGTCTGGCAGCCCCGGGGGGCGGGAGGTACAATGCGGGGCCACCCTTTGCCGATCCGGAGGCGCCATGTTCGCCCGACTCGTGTTGCTCTTCACCCTGGTCCCGGCCCTCGAGATCTACCTCCTCATCAAGGTGGGGGCCGGGATCGGGGCCCTGAACACGATCCTCCTCATCATCGCCACCGGCGTGGTGGGGGCCCACTACGCCCGGCTCCAGGGGCTTTACGTGCTCCGGCGGCTGGAGGCCAGCCTGGCCGAGGGCCGGTTGCCCGCGGCCGAGATCCTGGACGGCGCCATGCTGCTGGTGGGCGGGGCGCTGCTCATCACGCCGGGCTTCCTCACCGATCTGGCCGGGTTCAGCCTGGTGTTCCCGTTGACCCGGGAGATCTGGAGGCGTCATTTGGTGAACTGGCTCCGCCGCCGCCTGGAGCGGGGCGAGATCGTGATCGTCCGCCGCCGGGATCCCTGGGACGGGAGCCCGTAGGGGACCGGATGGGCTCGGGGCACACGTTTTTGCCTCCCACCGACCCGATGTCCGAACGTTCCCCCCCATCCGACCGCGTGTTCGTGTACGGCACCCTGAAGCGGGGCGGCCGGTACCACCGGCGGATCGCCCCGTTCGCCCGGGAGTGGGCCGAGGGGTGGGTGCCGGGTCGGTTGGTGAACCTGGGGGCCTACCCGGGGTGGGTTCCCGGGCCCGGCCGGGTGTGGGGGGAGGTGGTGCGGGTCGAGCCGGCGGCCGAGGCCCTGGCCGTTCTGGATGACCTCGAGGACTACCACGGCCCCGGCCATCCGGCGAACCTCTACGAGCGCGTCCGGGTGCGGGTGGAAACCGGGACGGGCCCGGTGGAGGCCTGGGCCTACCGGTACCTGGGGCCGGTGTCGGGCGTGCCGGTGGTCTCCGGGGGCCGGTGGCCCGTGGGCCGCCCGGGGGCGGGGTAGCGGGCCGACGGGTGCCGTTGCCTCGGTTTCCGGGGCGGGGATTCTCGGGAAGGGAGTAGCTGCGTGACGGAGTCGAACGCGTCGCCGAAAAACCACCGGAGCCGCATGGCCAGCGTGGTGTCGTGGTGTGTGACCCTGTTTCTGGTGGGTCTCATTGTGCTCGTCATCGCCTACGGCGTGATGCGGCCCAAGCCCCCGCCTCCCGAGCCGGTGGCCCGGGTGACCAACGTGGAGGTGAGCACCGTGCGGCCCCGGCCGTACCGGGAGCGGCTGGAACTTCCGGCCCGCCTCGAGGCGCAGCGGCACGCCGCGGTGGCGGCCGAGTTCGGCGGCCGGCTCGCCCGGTGGCTCGTGGGGGAAGGGGCCACGGTGGCCCAGGGGCAGGTCGTGGCCGAACTCGACACCGCGGCCCTGGAGGCCCAGCGGGCGGAGCTCCTGGCCCGGAAGGCCTCGGCCGAGGCCGCCGTGGCCCGGGCCGAGGCCGGGGTACGGGCGGCCCGGGTGGCCCGGGAGCAGGCCGAGCGGGAGGTGGTCCGGGCCGAGGCGGCCCTCGAGGCGGCCCGGTCGGCCCTCACCCTGGCCCAAAAGGACCACGAGCGGGCCGAGCGCCTGGTGGACGCCGGTGTCCTGGACCGGGCGGCCCTGGACCGGGCGGTAAACGGCCTCGCCCAGGCCCGGGCGGCCGTGCGCCAGGCCGAGCAGGGGCTCGGGGCGGCCCGTCTCGGGGTCGAACGGGCCGAGGCCGGGGTGACGGAGGCCGAGCGGGCCCTGGAGGCCGCCCGGGCCGGGGTGACCGAGGTGTCCCGGGCCCTCGACACGATCGAGGTCCAGCTCGCCAAGAGCCGGATCCGGGCCCCGATCCCGGGTAGGCTCGACGCCCACCGGGTCGAGCCAGGCGAGGTCGTGGCCCCCGGGCAGGAACTCGCCCGGATCTACGATCTGTCGGCCCTGAAGGCGGTGGTGGACGTGCCCGAGCGGTTCGTGGCGTTTCTCGAGCCCTCGAATCCGGCCGTGGCCGCCTACACGGCCCGGTCCCGGCCCGGGGCCGTCCCCGGGGTGCGGGCCCGCGTGACCGTGCCGGGGCTTCCCAAGCTGACCGGCGGGGAGGAGGAGGGCCTCGAGCTTTCCGCCGAGGTCGTCCGGGTGGGCCAGGCGGCCGACCCCGTGAGCAACACCTTCCCCGTGGAACTCCGGGTGCCGAACCCGCAAGCTGCGCTCCGGCAGGGCCACATCGCCCGGGCCGAGATCGAGTTTCTGACCTACCCCGAGGCCATCGTGATCCCCTCCGCGGCCGTACAGGTCACCGACCAGGGCCCCCGGGTCCTGGTGGTGGAGGAGGAAGGGGGCCGGCCCGTGGCCCGGGTGCGCGACCTCGTCCCCGCCTCGATCCGGGAGGACGAGGTCCTGGTGCTCGAGGGGCTCGCCCCGGGGGACCGGCTCATCGTGGCCGGGTGGAAGGGGCTCGTGTCCGGCCAGGCCGTGCGGGTCGTGGTGGAGGACGGGGCCGTGGTGGCCTCGGACGGGGGAGGGACGGCCCGGTGATCCTCACCCGCTTTTCGGTCCGCCACTTCATGGCCGTGCTCGTGCTGTGCGTGGCCATCGTGGTGCTGGGCACGGCCGCCTACCTCTCGATGCCCCGGGAGGCGTTCCCCGACGTCAAGGTGCCGGTGATCACGGTGACCACCGTGCTCGACGGCGCCAATCCCACCGACATCGAAACCTCGGTCACCATCCCCCTGGAAACCGAGCTCGACGGCGTGGAGGGCCTGGAGGAGCTCCGGAGCACCTCCATGACCGACCTTTCGGTGATCTCCATCGAGTTTGACCCCGAGGTGGACACCGAGGTGGCCCTGGCCCGGGTGCGCGACGCCGTGGACAAGGCCAAGGGGGAACTGCCGCCCGAGGCCGAGGAGCCCATCGTCAAGGAGTTCTCGTTCGCGGGCGACGTGCCCGTGATGGTGGTGAACCTGGTGGGCCCCGCCTCCATGGCCCTTTCGGAACTCAAGGACCTGGCCGACCGGGTGGAGGACGAGATCCAGCGCATCCCGGGCGTGCTCGACGTGAAGATCCGGGGCGGCCGGGAGCGGCAGGTGCGGATCGAGGTGGACCCGGTGCGGCTTCGGTATTACGGGCTCGTTCCGGCCCAGGTGGAGGCCGCGGTGCGGGGCACCAACCACAACGTGTCGGCCGGGGTGGCCGACGGGCCCCTGACCCGGGTGATCTACCGGGTGCCGGGGGAGTTTCGGTCGCCGGCCGAGATCTTCGACCTGGTGGTGGGCCGTTCCCCCGACGGGGTGCCGGTGTACCTCAGGGACGTGGCCACGGTGACCTACGCCTTCGCCGACGAGACGAGCCGGGCCCGGCTCTACGACTTCCGGGCGGCCGACGGGGAGCGCTCCCTCGGCCGGTACGTGGAGCCCCAGAAGACCGTGTCGCTGGAGATCATGAAAAAGAGCGGGGAGAACATCCTCGCCGTGACCGACGCGGTCAAGGCGCTCCTGGGGGAACTGGGGCTGCCGCCCCAGGTCAAGGCCGTGGTGGCCCTCGACACCTCCCGGGACGTGCGCCGCATGGTGAGCGATCTCGAAAACGGCATCCTCACGGCGCTTCTTCTCGTGCTTGGGGTGATCCTGGTGGGCCTGGGGGCCCGAAACGCGTTTCTCGTGGCCTGGGCGATCCCGTTCTCCATGCTGATCTCGATCCTGGTCCTGCGGTTCCTGGGCTACACCCTGAACATGATGGTCTTGTTCTCGCTCCTTCTGGCCCTCGGGATGCTCGTGGACAACGCCATCGTGATCGTGGAGAACATCTACCGCCACCACAGCCTGGGCCTCTCTCGGCCCCGGGCGGCCGTGGTGGGCACGGCCGAGGTGGCCTGGCCGGTCATCGCGTCCACCGCGACCACGGTGGCCGCGTTCCTGCCCATGGTGTTCTGGCCCGGGATCATGGGCGAGTTCATGGCCTATCTCCCGGTCACGGTGATCGTGGTGCTCTCGAGTTCGCTGTTCGTGGCCCTGGTGATCAACCCGACCCTGTGCGCGCTGGTGATGAAGCGAAAGCGCGGGGCCGAGGCCACGGTGGACCCCGAGACCACCCGGCCCACCTACCGGGCCGTGGTGCTCTATGGCCGGTTCCTGGAGTTCCTCCTGGACCGGCCCGGGTGGACCCTGACCACGGCCTTCGCCGTGCTCCTTCTCGTGTTCGCCGTGTACGGGGTGTTCGGCCACGGGGTGGAGTTCTTCCCGACCATCGACCCGAACCTCGTCATGGTGAGCGTGACCCCGCCCGAGGGGACGAGCCTCGAGGCCTCCGACCGCCTGAGCCGGGCGGCCGAGGACCGGGTGTTCGGCCGGCCGGGGTCGGGGTACGACCGGCCGGTGGAGAACCTCAAGCACGCCACGGTGACCGTGGGCCTAGAGGCCCGGGGCGGGTTCGGGGAGGAGGGGCTCGGGCCGGTGGTGACCCGGGTGCAGTTCGTGGAGCGGCCCTACCGCACCGAGAGCACGGCCGATACCCTGACCGAGATCCGCCGCCGGCTCGAGGGGCTCGACCGGGACGGCCGGCGGGTGGCGCCCCCGCTCCACGGCGCCGAGTTCGACGTGGTGAAGCCCCAGGAGGGGCCGCCCACGGGCAAACCCGTGTCGATCCAGCTCTTCGGGGACGACCTCGCCCAGCTCGCGGCCGTGGCCCAGGACATGAAGGCGCTCATGGCCTCGGTGCCCGGCGTGGCCAAGCCCACCGACGACGCGGCCGCGGCCCAGCCGACCCTCGAGTGGGCCGTGGACCGGGCCAAGGCCGGCATGCTGGGGCTCGACCAGGCCTCGGTGGCCGGGGCCCTTCAGATGACCGTGGGCGGCCGCCGGGCCGGCACCTTCGGCCACGGCGACGACGAGCAGGACATCTGGCTTAGGCTTCCCAAGCCCTACCGCCTCGACACCGATCGGGTGCTCACGGTGCCGATCCCCACGGCCCTGGGCGGGGCCGTGCCGGTGGGGGCGGTGGCCCGGCCCGAACTCGTGCCCGGGCCGATCCAGATCAAGCACCTGGACCGCAAGCGGGTGGTCAGCGTGGGGGCCGAGGTGGAGCCGTGGGTCCGGGCCGACGCCGACGTGCGCGCCGCGTTCCAGGCCAAGGCCCGGGCCTACCCGTTTCCCCCCGGGGTGACCTACCGGTTCGCCGGGGCGGCCGAGGAGCAGGAGGAGTCCACCCGGTTCCTGTCCCAGGCCTTCGTGGTGGCGCTCTTCCTGATCGCCCTGGTGCTCGTGCTCCAGTTCAACTCGATCCTGGTGCCCGGCATCGTGATGACCTCGGTGATCCTGAGCCTGATCGGGGTGTTCCTGGGGCTTCTCGCGTTCCGGATGCCCTTCGGGATCATCATGAGCGGCATCGGGGTGATCTCGCTCGCCGGCGTCGTCGTGAACAACGCCATCGTGCTCCTCGACGCCGTGCGCCAGTTCCAGCGGCGGGGCCAGAGCGTTCGGGACGCCGTGGTGAGCGCGGGGATGGTCCGGTTCCGGCCGGTGCTCCTCACGGCCGTGACCACGATCCTGGGGCTCGTGCCCATGGCGCTCAAGATCAACATCGATTTCCTGAACCTGACCTACCAATACAACACCGAGTCGAGCCAGTGGTGGCAGTCCATGGCCGTGGCCATCATCTTCGGCCTGGCCGTGGCCACCGTGCTCACCCTGGGCGTCGTGCCGACCCTCTACCTCCTCTACGCCCGGTTCCGGCTGTGGCTCTTCCTGAAGCTCGGCTGGAAGGTGGACCGGGAGATGGACATCATGGGCCTGGCCGAGGAGCTCGAGCAGGCCCGGGGGTGAGGCGCGCACCCCCGGGCGTTCATCGGCCTCACGCCGCCGGCCTCCGGTTCCGGAGCCCCCCGCCCGTGCGGCGGAAGGCGAACCCCGTGCCGGTGCGGGGGGCGTCGAGGATCCGGGCCAGGGTGGCCTTCACGGTGGCCTCGTCGTCGTCGAAATCCCCGTGGTGCCGGGCCCGGGAGGCCCCGGCCGAGCCCACGGGCTCGGTGTTGGGGGCCAGCACCCAGTTTCCGCCCCTCGTGAGCACCTGGCCGAGGTCGGGGTCGTCCTCCACGAACCTCTCCATGCCGAGGATCGGCCACCCGTCCCGCACCAGCGGGATCCGGGGTTTCTCCTCGAAGGCGTTCGACACCAGGTACAGAAGCGATTTGTGGTAGATGTGGGCGCAGTGGTCGTCCTGCTCGGCCTCGTCCGTCAGGGTGAACAGGGCGAACCGCCCCACGGCCCCGTCCCGGAGCGCCGGGAGGTAGAGGGCCTTGAACAGGTCCACCGTGCAGGCCGGCGCCCACAGGGTGCAAGACGCGATCCGGAGGCCGAGCCCCGTGCGGCCGGCCAGGGGCCCCGAGGCGATGGTGCCCCGGGCCGTGAGCCATCGGACCAGGGGCCCCAGGAAGATGCTGCCGGCGCTGTGGCCCACGAGGTGGAGTTCCACCGCGGGGTCCGCGGCGGCGAGTTCGGCCAAGAGCTCCCCCACCCGGCGGGCCGCGCCGTCCCGGCGGGTCGTGGCGCGTAGGGCGTTCTCCTTCATCTCGTCCCACAGGGCCTTGCCCCCCAGGGCCCGGGCCAGGGGCTCGAGGCCGTCGTCCAGCCGGTCGAGCAGGAAGTCCTTGGCCTCGTCCCAAACCCCCTCGGGCCGGCGCCGGCCCAGGGCGTCGTCGAGGATGTTTCGGATCGTGGTCCAGGCGTCGGTCTTCCACACGAAGGCCAGGGGGTACACCCGGGCCCCCAGGAGGGCCGCCCGGTACTCGGCCACCCGCTGGATCGCGGCCTTCTCCGACACGAGGCCCCCGTGGGCGTAGAGGAGGATCCGTTTCCGGTCCCAGCCGGCCGTGAGTTGGGGAATCTCGGTCCGCACGATCTCGGCCGCCTCGGCCGGGGTGGTGCCAAAGGTGCCCCCCTCCCGGAACCGGCCGTCGTTGCCCACGCTTATGATATGGGGCCGCAGGTCGGCGTAGGCGTACCCGCCGGCCAGGTTTCCCTGGGCCGAGATCCCGGCGGCCACGGCCTCCCGGGCCAGGGCCACCGGGGCCCCGAGCCGGGCCACCCACACGTCCATGGCGTTCTCGAACCAGTCGTCGTAGGTGACAAGCGCCAGGCCCCCCTGGCCCCACCCCGCTCCCCAGGAGTTTTGGATCCAGAACCCCCGCTCGTCGTACCCCACGATGGCGAAGGCGTGGCCCCCGACTCGGTCGGGCCGAAGCGGGATCACCCCGTCGTCCCCGGGTTCGTACCAGCCCGTGTGGACCCGGGCTGTGGCGTAGAGGATGCCCACCTCGGCCAGCGCCGCGTGGAGCGCGGCGATGTCGTGGTGGTTCACCCGGTAGTAGGCCCCGAGGGGCCGCCGGCCGGCGTCCCGGGCCAGCGCGTCGGAGATGTGGGGCCGGGTGCGGCGTCGGGGCCAGAGCCGGTGGGCGCACACCCCGTGTTTGTGCCAGCCTTTCACGGCGCCCCGGGCGCTCGAGCCCTCGTAGTCCTCCCCGGGCCACTCGTCGTAGCGCCGGGCCAGGTCGTAGAGCATCCAGGGGCTCACCCGCGTTCGGTCGGGCTCCACGCTGCGGGTGCGCAACAGGTAGTGCACCACGGTGGCGAGCCCGAACCCGGTGCAGGCGCCGTCGGGCCCCTGGTCGAGCACCGGCACCTTGGCCCGTCGGTACCGCTCCACGGGAAGCCGCGGGGGGACCTCCACCAGGGTGGGCTCGAAGAGCCGGTCGCGGAAGTCGGCGGTGTCGGGGCGGGCGTCGAAGCGGTAGGTTTCGAGGGGGACGGGGGCCATCAGGGAACCTCCTTGGGGACGGTGGAAGGGGGCGGCTCGGGGTGGGGCCGGCGCATCGACCCGAACAGGTACCCCACGATCGCCCCGAGGATGCCCATGGCGGCCGTGAGCTGCTGCTCGGCGTCGGCCAGCACCACGATGAACACGGTGGCGAACACCACGAGCACGAGCCCCGCCGCGTTCAGGATGAGGGCGGTGGAGTGGGGGGGCCGCCACAGGAGCACCCCGAGCACCGCGGCTAACGTGGCCACCAGGGTGACGCTGAGCAGGATGCACTCGGTCACCCGGTTGGCCTCCTGCTTCATGCGGTACTCGTGGAGCAGGGTGAGGTAGAGCTGGTAGTCGGTGCTCGCGGTGCGGGTGTCGGACGGGGGGGCCCCCGCGAGGTCCGTGGCCTCCACGAGATCCATCATCGCGTCCACCCGATTGGGCGCGGGGACGTCACCGGCCGCCCTCGCCGCCCCAATGCCCAGGAACCCCGCGAGCACGACGAGCCAAACCAGGCGGCGGCCGCTCACGGCTGCTCCTCCAGGATCCGCAAGAACCGGTAGTACCGGTAGGCGGCCGTGTCGTCCCCCTGCTCCTTCGCCCGCTTCAGCCGATCTTCGAGCCGTGCCTTCAGGTCCTGGCGCTCCTCGGGGGTGAGGCGGGCCGCCTGTTCCCGGAACCGTTGGAACGGGTCGGGTTGGGGAGGCGGGGCCATCTGCTGGGTCTGGGGAGGGGGCGCGAAGGGGCGGAGCTCCCCCGCCGCGGCCGGGGCGGCGAGGTACAGGGCGACCCCGATGGGAACCACGAGACGAACGGCCCACCTCATGGCCGTCCCTTCCGGGCCGCGCGAATCGGGCCCACGTTTTCGGCGACCACCGGCACGCCGTCGAGTTCCTCCGGAAGGGGCGGCGCCACCGCCCCGGGGGGCCGGTCGGTGCCGATCCGGATGCACGCCCCCCCGTCCGGGCCGAGCCCCACCCAGACCCCCACCACACCGGGCCGGGAGAGGAGGTCCTCCTGGTGCCGGGCGAGCACGTCCTGGGCCCTGTCGACGGTGGTCATCGCGCTGTGCCTCCGAGGGATTCCGGAACCCTGCCAGAGCCGGGGCCGAAGTCAACCCACTCCGTGGGGCACGCGGGAGGGGACCGGATCCTCTTCCCGTGCCTGCCGCCCGGCACGCCGGCCTGGGGCGAACGGTGCGGCGGCGTTACTGAGCCCCCGCGTTCATCCGGTCGGCGAAGGTCTGGGCCGCGGCCCGCAGGGCCCGGAGGCCCCGGGGGATCGCCCGGGTAAACTCCTGGGCCGAGCCGCAGAAGGCCTCGGTCGTGGCCCAGACGTTGTCGTCCACCAGAAAGACCTTGGCCACCTTGGTGTCGGCGGTGGCGCGGGCCGCCGCTTCGACGGCGCGCCCCTTCTCCTCCGGGGTGCCAAGGGGCCAGAAGTTCGGAAAGACCATCTGGTAGAACTCCTCGTCTGAGGTGTCGAAGGTGAGGGCGAAGAGGAAACCGTCGGCCTTGAACGTGACCATGCCGTTGGGCGCCCGCTCCGGGCGGTACCCCTGCGCCTCCAGGTACGAGAAGCAGACCTCGGAGCGGTCTGGCTCCGGGGCGCTGTCGCGTCGTTTGCCGAACATGGGCAACGTCCTTTCGGCGCGTCCCGCCCGGCCCGACGGGGACGGGCGGGACGCGCCTTGCGGGTTACGAGAAGTCGAACCGCACGTAGGGGACGAACACGGCGTCCGGGTGCCGGAAGCTCACCCGGGAGGTGGACCCCCCTCCGGAGGTGTAGGCGTACACCCGAAGCTGCACCTCGGCCAGGACCCACCGTTCGGCCCCCACGGGTAGGGAGGCGCTGTAGATCGCCCCGGAACGGTCGATCCGGCCCGACCGGTTGATGTTTCCGCCCCCCAGGGCGAACACATCGCTCCTCACCGAGGCGGACCAGTAGTTCTGGTGGAGCCGCACCGACACGTCCACGTCCAGCTTGGCCGACTTCGAGTCGTACCAGTGGTCGTTGGCGTAGATCGTGTACCAGCCGCGGGTCGTGTAGGGCACCCAGGCGCGCACGTGCCCATTTCGCCGGGGCCACAGGGCGAAGAAGAGTTTGACGTAGGTGTTGACGTAGTTGTCGTCGGTGATGCCCCATCCGTCGCCCCGAGCGTTGGCGTAGGCGTACATCTTCCGGGCCGCAAGGCTGAACCCGCCGCTTCCCTGGGTCACGCCGCCCTCGTTGTGCCGGTACCAGGCCCACCAGCCGTGGTAGGGATTGAAGTCGTGGTAGTTCCCCGGGCCCGGGCCCACCACGGTCTCGGCCTCCACGAGCGATGAGGCGACCGCGATCTCCCGCATCAGGGGCGATTCGTCGGGTTCCCCCGAGGGGCCCAGCCGTTCCTCGGCCTCCGCGCACAGGGCGTCTACCGAGGCCACCTCGGTGCGGGCCTGGGCCTCCAGGTCGGCGGCCTTGAGCTTCAGCGCCGAGAGCACGTCGAGGACCTGGGCTTCTTTCTCTTTTCGGGCCGCCTTGGTGGCCAGGACGGCCGCCTCCTCTTCGGCGGTTTCCTGATCGGGCCCCAGGCGCGCCTCGGCCTCGAGCCATTCCGCACTCGGCAGTTCGTGGTGGCAGCAGGACATGGGTGTTCCTCCTTTGACCGGGTTCAGGCGACCACGAGTTCGACGCCCAGGGCGATGAGAACGTTGTGGATCGTGTTGTGGATGGTGATCCGGCTCGAGCCGGCGAACAGGAGCCCCACGGCCCTCCGGCCGGCCCGTTCGAGGAGCAGGGAGCCGGAGTCCCCCCCCTGGCTCATGTTGCTGGTGATGATCTGGTTGCGGAAGTAGGCGGTGCCCCTCGCGCCGTAGCCCACGGCCACGGTGGCGTCGATGCCGGTGACCCGGCCCGCGGTGGTGCCCGTGGTGCGGCCGGTTTTCACCACGGCCTGGCCCAGGGTCGCCTCGGCGGTTCCCGTGGGAAGCCCCAGCCCGTGGATCGGCCCGATCACGGCCCGCAGGTCCACCGGCAGGGCGAGGGCCGCGTCCACCAGGTTGTACCGATCGGGGGAGCCGAACCGGATGGGGACGAACCGGGCCAGGCGGGCCACGAGGTCCCGGGGGTACGCCCCGCCGTCGTGCCGGCCCGGCTGGAGCACCGGGTCGCCGGGGCTGGCCCCGTTGGAGTTCGCCAGCACGTGGTTGTTGCTCAGGATGTACGTCCGGCAGGGCGGGCACCGGTCCCGGACCAGGCACCCGAAGGTGCCGGCCGTGATCCGGTAGTGGCCCAGGCTGAACCCCGGGCGGCAGGGCCGGATGCGGGCCGTGTTGGCCAGGGCTTCGAGCCGCCCGGTCTCCACCACGTCGGTTTTGGTGCCGTCGCACTCCTGGGGCACCACGGCGTTGCGGGGAAGGTCCTTCTTCGGGAGCTTCTTCTCCACGTAGACCACCAGGGCAACGTCCTTGGTGGCCTTTCCCTTCACCTCCTTGAACCCGATCCCGACCCCCACCACGTTGGGGAGCCCGAGGAGTTCGGGTTCCCGCGCTTCCTTGGCGAGTTGCGCCTCCTGAACGGCCTGTGGGTCCACCCCTTCGCCTGCCATGACCACCTCCTCGGGCCTCGCCCGGTTCGGGAACTCCCCCGTGGGAGGGCAGCCAAGCCGGGCGGGGTCACGGCCGGGTCACGGGACGGTCACGGCGGGCTCACCGGGGCGGGAACGAACCGAACGGTTTGCGAAAAGGGCCGATCGGATAGGGCGGGGGTCAGGCCCGGTCGAGGAGCCGCTCCAGGCGTTCAAGGCACCGCTCCAGCCGTTCCACGGCGTCCTCGATGCGCCCGTCCTCCCGCTCCGCGGGGCCGGGCGAAGGGGTGACGCTCCGGGCGTCGGCCGCGAGACGGCGTGTCTCCTCTTCGGGCTCGGCTCCGAGTTCGCTGCGCAGCGCCTGCCGACACCGTTCGAACTGCCGCAGGGCGAGGGTTCGATGGCCGGCTTCGAGGTGGATCCGCATGACGTGGCGGTGCACGTCCTCCCGGAGGGGGTCTTCGTCGAGGAGACGGAGGGCCGCCTCGAGGGCCCGCTCGTACATCCCGTAGTAGGCGTGGAACCGGGCGAGGGTTTCGAGGACCTGGTGGTACCGCCGCCGCGCGTTCTCCCGGGGGAGGTCGATCCAGGGGGCGTCCCAGCCGGCGAGGAGGTCCCCGCGGTAGAGCCGGGTGCCCCGCTCGGCCCGGGCGGCGTCGTCGAAGGAAAGGGCGTGGAACGGTTCCCGGACGGAGGCGTGGGTGAGGTCGAGGAACTCGGCCAGGTCCAGCCGGTGGGCCCCGAGGTCGATGCCGACCTCACCGCCGCGGTGGACGACGCATTCCCCCCCGTCGTCCCCGAGGGCGGTCCGGAGGCGCCAGAGGGCCGTGCTGAGGCATCGGCGGGCCTGGGCGTCGGGAAGGCCGGACCACAGCGTGCCGGCTGCCACGCCCCAGGGTACCGACCGGCCCGCGCACAGGAGGTGCGCGAGCACGGTGGCGGCGCTGGCCGGGAGCCGCACCGGTTTGCCCCCGCCGCGCGGCTCCACCCGAAACTCCCCCAGCACCAGAAACCGAAACGCCTCCATCCTTCCCCTTCCCGCACACGGCCGGGGCCGAAATCGCAAGGGAGACCGCGCAGTAGTGTCAGTGACGGGTTCCCAGGTCCGGAACCCTAACCGCGCGGAGGAAAACGTCAAACGACCGGCCCCGGATTGGGCGATGGCAGGTTCCCAAAGAGCGACGGGGACAACGGCACGAAGGGGGGGCACGCGAGGGGCGAAAACCGTGCTCCCGCCCCCGTCGCGGCGCATCGAGCGGCCCCGGGCCGGCACCCCGACCGGGGAGCAGATTTGAGCGCGGCCGTCTCTCGGTCCGGGTCGGAAGGGGTGTGGGCGCCCCGGTACGGCGCAGTCCCAATCACCAGCGGCCTCGGGTCCCACAGCAAGCGGCCCCGCCCAGAACCCGGCACGGGGGACGGGGGCGCGGGGTGCCGGTAAGGGGGGCTTCGCCACCCGTCATCCCGCCGGCAGACGAGCCACCGGTTGTGCCTACCCCGCCCCCTGGTCGGTGGGGTAGCATGGCCGGACCGCACCGGCCGGGTGCCGGTGTGAGAGCGGCGCCGTGCAGGCGACAGAGGACGGGGGGTCCCTGCCATCTGTCCTCTGCATTTGGCCTCCTGAGCGGCCGCCCCCACGGGCTGGGACGGGCGATGGCGTCTGGATCGCGAAGGCTTTCAGCCGCCCGCCCGCCAAACAGCCCAACCGCCCCGCTGAAGGAACGGAACCAGACCGAGGACCGCAGACCGGAGACCGATTGTGTTCGGAAAAGGATTTCGCGCCTGCCTGCCCGTGGCCGCGAGCGTGGCCGCCTACGGGAGCGTGCTGGGGGTGCTGGCCGCCCAGAAGCAGCTTTCCTGGGGGCAGGTGCTGTGGATGGACCTCTTGGTGTTTGCCGGGTCGGCCCAGTTCGTCATGGTGGACCTGTGGGCCTGGCCCCCGGCCGCGGGCCCCATGGCCCTCGCCGTGGGGGTCATCAACGCCCGGTACCTCCTGATCGGGGCGACCCTCCGGCCCGTGTTTGAGGGGAGGGGCCTCCTGAGCAAGCTCTTTTTCATGCACTTCGTGGCCGACGAAAACTGGGCCGTCACCATGGCCGCCCACCGCCGGGGCGAAGCCGACGTGTGGCACCTTTGGGGCGGGGGGCTTTGCGTGATGGCGGCCTGGTGCCTGGGAACCCTGGCCGGGGTGGGCCTGGGGGCCGCGGTGCCCGACCCCGAGGCCTGGGCCCTGGATTTTGCGTTTACGGCCGTGTTCACGGCCCTGGCCGTGAGCCTGTGGCGCGGCGCGCGTCGCGACGGGCTGCCCTGGGCCGCGGCCGCGGGGGCCGCCTGCCTGGCGGAGCGGTGGCTTCCCGGCACCTGGTACGTGCTGGCCGGCGGGTTGGCCGGGGCCGTGGCGGCCGCCTTCGGCCCGGAGGACGAGCCGTGAGGGCGGAGGGATGGCTCGTTGCCGTGGGGGCGGCCGCGGCGGTGACGTACGGCCTTCGGGTGACGGGGCTTCTCCTCTCGGACCGCCTGCCGCGCGGGGGCCGGGTGCGCCGGGCCCTCGACGCGCTCCCGGGCGCGATCCTGATCTCGCTCGTGGCCCCCTCGGTGGGGCAGGCCGGGCCCTGGGGCCTGGGGGCGGCGGGGTTGACCGCGTGGGTGGCCCTGCGCACCCGAAACGTGTTCCTGGCCTTGATAGCGGGGATGGCCGTGGTGATCCTCCAGCGGAGGCTCGGGTGGTGAGCGGCAGGGGCACCCTGGCCCGGCCCCTGCCGGCCCTCCACGACCCCGAGGGGGACCGGGTGCCCGGGGACCTCCCCCCGGTCATCGACGCCCACGTCCACGTGTTCCCCGACCGGCTGTTTGCGGCCGTACGTTCGTGGTTCGACGTCCATGGGTGGCCGATCCGGCATCGCCTCACCGCCGCCGACGCCGTGCGGTTTCTCCTCGACCGGGGGGTGGCGCACCTCGTTCTCCTCCAGTACGCCCACCGCCCGGGCATCGCCCGGGAGTTGAACCGGTTCCTGGCCGAGTTGGTGCGGCGGGAGCCGCGGGCCACGGGGCTCGCCACGGTGTTCCCGGGCGAGCGCGGGGCCCGGGAGATCCTAGAAGAGGCGGTGGATCTAGGGCTCCGGGGGGTGAAGCTCCACGCCCACGTCCAGGGGGTTCCGGCGGACGCCGCCGCCACCTTCGAGGTCGCCGCGTTTTGCGCCGAGCGGGGCTTGCCGCTCGTGGCCCATTTCGGCCGGGAGCCCCGGAGCCCGGCGTACCCCATGGATCCCCATCTTATCTGCTCGGCCGACCGGACCCGGCGGCTCCTGGAGGCGTTCCCGGGGCTCAAGCTGGTGGTGCCCCACCTGGGGGCCGACGAGTTCGAGGCCCACGCGGAGCTCCTGGAGGCGTTCGATCACGTGTGGCTCGACACGACCATGATGCTCGCGGGGTACTTCCCGGGGCTCCCGGTGCCGGCCTTTACGCGGTTTCGGCCCGATCGGATCCTCTTCGGCACCGATTTCCCCAATCTCCCCTACGCCTGGGACCGAGAACTCCGGCGCCTGCGGGCTCTCGGACTCCCGCCGGAAACCCTGGAGCGGATCCTCCACCGAAACGCCCGGGAGGTGTTCGGGATCGCCGCGTGACCCCCGCCGGTCAGACGGCCGGCCTCCCGTCTTCCCCAAGCCAGTCCCGGTAGAAGCTCATGTATTTGAAGGCGCCGTCGGGCACGATGGCCACGCCGAGACCCTCTTCAACCCGCGCCTTCTCCCGGGCGGCCCACAGCACGGCCCCGGCCGAGGGGCCCACCAGCAAGCTCTCGGTGCGGGCGATCTCGATGGCCGTGTGGTAGGCGGGTCCGTCGGGCACGGTGGTGGTCTCGTCCACCACCGAGGGATCGAGGATCTCCGGTTGCTTCGATTCCTCGAAGTTCTTGAGCCCCGGCAGCCGGTGCCCCTTCTGGGGCTGGATCGCCACGATCCGCACATCGGGGTTTCGTTCCTTCAGATACCGTCCCACCCCTGTGATCGTGCCGCAGGTGCCGTACCCGGCGAAGAAGTGGGTGATCCTCCCCTCGGTCTGCTCCCAGATCTCGGGGCCGGTGGTTTCGTAGTGGGCCCGCACGTTGTCCGGGTTCTCGTACTGGTTGGGCATGACGTATTCGTCCCGGGTGCGGGGCCCCTCGGCGATGCTCTTCGCCAGTGCGATCGCCCCGTCCTTGGGGTGGTTGATCGGGCACAGGTCGTCGGGGGTGGGCCAGACCTCGGCACCCAGGAGCCGGAGCACGGTGAGCTTTTCCTCCGGCAGGGCGCTCGGCACCGTGATGGTCGCCTGCACCCCGAGCAGGTTCGCCAGGGCCACCAGCGCAATGCCGGTATTCCCCGACGTAGGCTCCACCAGTTTTTTCCCCTCCGGCAACTCCCCGCGCTCCCGAAGCCCCTTGAGCAGGTAGGCCGCCGTGCGGTCCTTCACGGACCCGAAGGGGTTCATGAACTCGAGCTTTCCGTAGAGCGCCATCGGGGCATCGCCCGCGAACCGCGCCAGGCGCACCAGCGGGGTCGGGTTCTGGGGGTTCGCCACCAGTTCGGCAATGCTCTCGTACACGCGCTTCGAGGTGCCCATGGGATGATCTCCATCTGATAGGGGCAAATTTTCCAAATATATTGGAGCACTGCAGTGGTCAAGTCAAGTAAGCTTAAAGCCGCACTGTTGTGCAACAATAGAGGCGGCCTTCTCGGCCCACCCCGAACGGGAGGACGTTGATTCCTAACCGTCAAACTCCCTCTTGACAGGGGCTTGGGTCTGGCTAGACTGCGCCCCACGCAGGGGATGTGTGGGTAAGGGGAGAAGGCCGATGGCGATTCTAGAGATCTCGGTGGTTCCGATCGGCACGGTCGGCCCGAGCCTGAGCCGCCACCTAGCCGCGGTCGCGAAGGAACTCGAGCGAAGCGGCCTGCGTTATGAGATCCATCCCATGGGCACCGTGGTGGAGGGTCCGTTGGACGAACTGTTGGCGCTGGCCCGGCGGATGCACGAGGCCGGGTTTTCCTCCGGGGTGTCCCGGGTGCTCACCCGGATCGCCATTGACGACCGCAGGGACAGGGAACGGCCCATGGAGGCGAAGGTGGAAAGCCTCAAGCGGGCAGCGCGGGAGGCGGGGCCGTGATTCGCCTCAAGATCCCCGGGGCGGAATCCCTCGAGCTCCGCTCCGTGCTCGCGGATTTCAACGGCACCCTGGCTGTGGACGGTCGGATCTCTGCCGGGGTGCGAAAGCGCCTCGAGGCGCTGGCGGCGAAGGTCCGGATGGTCGTGGCCACGGCCGACACGTTCGGCACGGTGGGGGCCGAGATCGCGCTCCCCGGGGTGGAGGTCCGGACGCTCACGGCGGGGTTCCAGTCGGCCCAGAAGGAGAAGATCCTGGAGCAGTTGGGGCCCGAGGCCACGGTGGCCATCGGCAACGGGGTGAACGACCACCGCATGGTGGCCCGGGCCGCCCTGGGGATCGTGGTGCTCGGCCCCGAGGGCGCCGCCTGGGACACCCTTCGCCGGGCCCGGGTGGTGGTGCCGTCGGCCGAGGACGCCCTGGACCTCCTCCTGGAGCCCAGGCGGTTGGTGGCGACCCTCCGGGACTGAGGCGGCCTCGCCCATCGCGGTTTCACCACGGAGGGCACGGAGGACGCGGAGACCCTCACGTTTGGGCGCGAGAGCGCGGAGGACCCGATGGATCCAGCGGTACGGCAGGCGTCGCTGTGGGAGAAGGTGGAGGGCGAGGCGGGGCACGTGCGGTGTCGGCTATGTTGCCACCGGTGCCGCATCGCGCCAGACCGCCGGGGCCTCTGCGGGGTACGCGAAAACCGGGGCGGAACCCTCTTCACCTTGGTCTACGGCCGGCTCGTGGCCGCCAACGTGGATCCCATCGAGAAAAAGCCCCTCTTCCACGTGGCGCCCGGGAGCCTTTCGTACTCAATCGCAACGGCCGGGTGCAATTTCCGGTGCCTCCACTGCCAGAATTACTCCATCAGCCAGGCGCCCCGGGAAGGTGGGGCGATCCCCGGCCGGTACATGCCGGCCGAGGCGGTGGTCCGGGAGGCGGTGGCGTCGGGGTGCGGCTCCATCGCGTACACATACACCGAGCCCACGATCTTCTTCGAATACGCCCGCGACTGCATGGCGCTGGCCCGCGGGCAGGGGCTCCTCAACGTGTTCGTGACCAACGGGTACATGACCCCGGAGTGCCTCGACGCCGCGGACGGGCTCCTCGACGCCGCGAACGTGGACCTGAAGTCCATGTCGGACCAGTTTTACCGCACGGTGTGCGGGGCCCGGCTCCATCCGGTTCTCGACACGATCCGGGAGCTTGCCCGGCGGGGGGTGTGGGTGGAGGTCACCACTCTGGTGATCCCGGGCCGCAACGACGCCGAGGCGGAACTCCGGGAGGCGGCCCGGTTCCTCGCGGGCGTGAGCCGCGAGATCCCGTGGCACGTGACCGGGTTTTTCCCCACCTACAAGCTGACCGACGCGCTCCCGACGCCGGCCTCCACGCTGCTCAGGGCCTGGGAGATCGGCCGGGAGGAGGGGCTTCGGTTCGTGTACACGGGCAACCGCCCGGGTCGGGGAGGGGAGGACACGGTGTGCCCGTCGTGCGGGGAGATCGTCGTGGGACGCCTCGGGTATGCGCTTACCCGGCAGAACCTGACCGGTGACGGCCGGTGCGGGTCGTGCGGGGCGCGGATCCCGGGCCTCAACATGGGAGGTGGTCCATGAAGTACAACCGCATCTTGGTGCCGCTCGACGGAAGCGAGTTGGCCGAGAAGGCCCTGGACGAGGCCCTTCCGTTGGCCCGACAGGCGGGGGGCGAGGTGGTCCTCGTGGGGGTGCTCGACCTTACGGCGGGCATGTACGACGTGTACGCCGAGGCCTTCAACCCGGTGGACCTGCGAGCCCAGCTGGAAAAGTTCCTGGAGGCCGCCCTCGACCGGGCGCGGGCGCGGGCCGAGGCCGAGGGGGTGACGGCCCGGCGGTTCCTGCGGGTGGGGGTGCCCCACGAGGAGATCGTGAATCTGGCCCGGGAGGAGGGCGCCGACCTCATCGTGATGACCACCCATGGCCGAAGGGGATTGACCCACCTGCTCTTGGGAAGCGTCACGGAACGGGTGATCCGCACGAGCCCCTGCCCGGTGCTGGTGGTGCGGCCTGGTGTGGGGGAGTCGGCGGGTGGGTGATCGGGTGCCGCGGCATCCAAGGGCTCCAGGGAGGCGGTTTTGGGTTGACAGCGGCCGACGCGTGGTATAAAAGACAAAAAAGGTTATCAATATGATCATCACCCGAGCCACCGAGTACTCGATCCGGGCGGCCCTCTACCTGGCGGAGAAATACCCGGCCCAGGTGGTGTCGAAGCAGGAGATCTGCGAGGCCGAGGGCATCACCCCCGCGTTTTTGACCAAAATCCTCCAACCGCTGATCCACGCGGGCCTGGTGCGGTCGAAGCGAGGCGTTTCGGGAGGGTTTGCCCTGGCAAAGGATCCCGCACGGCTCACGCTGCTCGATGTGATGGAGGCGGCCGAGGAGCCCATGCTGCTGAACGTCTGCCTCATGGAAAACCACCCCTGCGAGCGGGAGTGCACCTGCCCGGTGCACGAGATGTGGGCCGAGGCCAAGGAGAAGCTCTCCGAGATCTTCTCCCGCCGGACCTTGGCCGAGTTGGTGGAGGAGCGAAAGCGATTGCGCGCCCGGGCGGGCGAGTGCACGTAGTGGGAGGAAACGAGCCCGTGGGGCGCGCCGGGTGTCCAGCCCGCCCCCCGGGTGACCAGCCGCGTTCCGCCCCTCCGGGGCCCCGGGGCGGGCCGGTTGGGCTTCAACCGAGTGGGCATTTCCTAAGGGAGGAGAGCCGAACATGAGACGCTTTGCGATGGGACTGTGCGTCGTGGCTGCGGTGGCCATGGCCTCCGTGGCGGCGGCGGACGACGACGTGACCCAGAAGCATCCGTTTTTCCCGAGCCTGTTGAACACGACCACGGGGAAGCCGGTGAAATCGACCGACTTTTACCCCCCGTCGAAGTGCAAAGGGTGCCACGCCGAGATCTACGACCAGTGGAAGGGCTCCATGCACTCCAACGCCTACCGGGACCCGGTGTTCCAGGCCCTCTGGAAGCTGGCGAACAAGGAGACCGGGGGCCTCACCGACAAGCTGTGCGTCGGGTGTCACACGGCCGTGGGCACGGTGAGCGAGGAGGTCCGGATGGGCGAGGACGGCGAGTTCCACGTGAGCGAGATTGCCGAAGAGGGTGTCCAGTGCCATCTGTGCCACAGCGTGGTGGACACCCGGATGAACGAGACCCCCACCAACATGCCCCAGAACGCGAGCATCGTGGTCGACCCGGGGCTCGTGATGCGGGGTCCTTACAAGGACGCTAAGCCCATGTGGCACAAGGCCGAGTACTCGGAACTCCACACCAAGGCCGAGTTCTGCGGGAACTGCCACAACGTGTTCCACCCGCTCAACAACTTCCACATCGAGAACACCTATAATGAGTGGAAGTTCTCGGTGTACGCCCAGAAGGGTATCGTGTGCCAGGACTGCCACATGATGCCCGTGGAGAAGGCCATCGAGGTGGCCCGCACCCTGGAAAAGCCCAAGAACCCGGGCAAGGCCTCACCCATGGGGCCCGACCGGGACAATGTGTTCACCCACGAGTTCGTGGGCGGGAACTTCACGGTCACCGCGCTCCTCGGAGCGGACAAGCACGCCGAGATCGCGAAAAAGCGCCTCCAGAGCGCGGCCGAGCTCGAGCTCAAGCTGCCCGAGGAGGCCGACGACGGCGACATCGCCCGGATCACGGTGCGCGTCCACAACGTCGGCGCGGGCCACAACCTACCCACGAGCCTCACCGAGGTGCGGGAGATGTGGCTCGACGTCAAGGTCACCGACGCGACCGGCCGGGAGCTCTACCGCTCCGGCGCCCTGGACAAGGACTACAACCTCACCGAGGGTACGGTGAAGTTCTACACCCCCGCCGTGGACGAGAAAGGGAACTACACGGTGAAGCCTTGGGAGGTCGTGCGGTTCAATTACAACTCGACGATTCCGCCTAAGGGGTACGCGGATCGGGAGTTCGCATTCCTGGTTCCGGACGACGCCAAGGGCCCCCTGAAGGTGGAGGTGAAGCTCCGATACCGGTCGTTCCCCCAAGCCCTGGCGAATCAGCTTCTGGGGGAGAACGCCCCGATCCTCCCCATCGTAGACATGGCCAAGGCCGAAGGCGTGGTCCCGGTGGACTGAGCGCGGTGACGTGATTCTTGGTTGATTCCAGCCGGGGCGGATGGGCACGCAGGCCTGTCCGCCCCGGTTTCGTTTGGCGGTCGCCGCTTTCCCGGTTTGGCCGGTTTCTGCTACCCTGCCGCCGCCATGACCGCGCGACCCGACGAAGCCCGCCGCCTCCACGCGATCCTCGACGCCCTGGAACGGGCCTACCCGGACGTGCGGCCGAGCCTCAACCACCGGTCGCCGTGGGAGCTCCTGGCGGCCACGATCCTGTCGGCCCAGTGCTCCGACGCCCAGGTGAACCGGGTGACGCCGGAGCTGTTCTGCAGATACCCCGGCCCGCAGGACCTGGCCCGGGCCGAGCCGGCGGAGGTGGAGCCCCTGATCCGGTCCATCGGGCTCTTCCGGGGCAAGGCCCGAAACCTGGTGGCCACGGCCCGGGCCCTGGTGGAACGCCACGGCGGCGAGGTGCCGGCCGACCGGGCGGCCTTGGAGGCCCTGCCCGGGGTGGGGCGGAAGACCGCGTCGGTCGTGCTGGCCCAGGCGTTCGGGGTCCCGGCGTTCCCGGTGGACACCCACGTGGGCCGGGTGTGCCACCGCCTGGGGTTTGCACCCCGGCCCGAGCCCCGGATGGTGGAGGAGGCGGTGACCCCGCTCCTGCCGCCCGGGCGCTGGAACCTGGCTCACCTGCTTCTTATCCGCCACGGCCGCGAGGTGTGTCACGCCCGCCGGCCCGCGTGCAACCGCTGTCCGGTAGCGAGGTGGTGCCCATGGCCGCACCGAGCGAAGCCCTGACCCGCATGGACCGCCGGGTCCAGTTGCGCCTCGAGGCGATCCGCCGTCTCATGCGCAAGGGCGCGGTGGCCAACCTCCGGCGGATCGTCGAGAAGACCCACCCGGCCGACCTCGCGGCCATCTTCCAGGAGCTCAACGACCTGGAGCAGGGCCGGCTGTTCCAGATCCTGGTGCAGGCGGGCCTGGCCGGCGACGTCCTGAGCGAGATGTCGCCCGACGTGCTCCAGGACCTCGTGGAGAGCCTGAGCGACGAGGAGTTGGCCGAGATCCTGGCCAGCATGGACGCCGACGACGCCGCCGACCTCCTGGCCCTACTGCCAGAAGAACGCCGGTCCGGGATTCTCGCGGCCATGAACCTCGAGGACTCCGAGGACATCGGAAAGCTCCTCGGCTACCCCGAGGACTCGGCCGGCGGCATCATGACCTCGTCCTTTTTCGCCCTGGGCGAGGGGGTCACCGTGGAGGAGGCCATTCGGGCGATCCAGGGGGCCGAGGAGGCCGAGACCGTCTTCTACGTCTACGTGGTGGACGACGAGGGCCGGCTCGTGGGGGTCGTGAGCCTGCGGCAGCTCATCACCTCGCCGCCCACGGCGACGCTGCGGCAGATCATGGCCACCGACGTGATCAAGGTGGACGTGCACACCGACCAGGAGCAGGTTGCCCGGCTGGTGGCCAAGTACGACCTCCTGGCGATCCCGGTCGTGGACGAGGCCGAGCGCCTGGTCGGGATCATCACGGTGGACGACGTGATCGACGTCCTGCGGGAGGAGGCCACCGAGGACGTGTTCAAGATGGCCGGTACGAGCCAGGAGGAGCTCGTGTACGGCAACCAGGTGCTCCCGATCGTGCGGATCCGGATGCCTTGGCTCGTGATCAACCTGTTCGGGGGCATCCTCACCGGGACGATCCTGTGGTGGTTCCGGGCCACGGTGGAGGAGATCATCGCGCTCGTCTCCTTCGTGCCGGTCATCACGGCCATGGGCGGAAACGTGGGCACCCAGAGCTCCTCGATCCTCGTGCGGGCCTTTGCCACCGGCCGGGTGGACTTCCAGAACCTGGGGGCCCACCTGTGGAAGGAGGTCCGGGTGGGGCTCGTTTTGGGGCTCGTCTGCGGGCTCCTCGTGGGGGCGGTGGCCTTCGCCTGGCACAAGAACGCGTTCCTGGGGGTGGTGGTGGCCGTGTCCATGGTGGCGGCCATGACCGTGGCGGCCACCATGGGGACGCTCGCCCCCGCCCTGTTCCGTAAGCTCGAGATCGACCCGGCCGTGGCCTCGGGCCCGTTTGTGACCACCGCCAACGACATCACCGGCATTCTGATCTATCTGGGCACCGCCACCGCGCTCCTCAAGTTCCTGCCCCACGTCCGATGACCCCCCGCCGCACCGAGGCCTTCGTGCTCCGGGTCCGCCCCCTGGGCGAGGCCGACCGGGTCGCCGACCTCCTCACCGCCGATCTGGGCCGCGTGGCCGTGGTGGCCAAGGGGGCCCGGCGCTCGCGCAAGCGGTTCGGCGGGCTCTTGGATTACTTCGTGCGGCTCCGGGCCACCCTCCGGCCCGGCCGGGGGGAGCTGTGGCGCCTGGAAGACGTGGAGCTCGTCCGGGATTACGGCGCGGTGGCCCGGGATCTCGGAACCCACGCCGTGGCGGCCCACGTGCTCGAGGTGGCCTGGCTGGGCACCTGCGAGGCCGACCCGGACCGGGCCGTGTTCCGGTTGGTGGATGCGGCCCTCGCCGCCCTGGCGGCCGGGGCGGAGCCCGGGAGCCTGCGCCGGGTGTTCCAGGCCCGGATGCTCCAGGCCCTCGGGTGGGCCCCTTTCGGGGCCTGCCCGGGGTGCGGGGGGCGGATCGGGGAAGGCGGCGGCGTCCGCGACGGGGCCGTGTGGTGCCGGAGCTGCGGCGGGCCCGAAGCGGCCCCCCTGTCGGCGGGGGCGCTCCGCACCTTGGAGGCGGCGGCCTCGGCGCCGCTCCCCAAGCTGGGCTCTGTTCGGTTCACCCGGGCGGCCGCGGCCGAACTCGGGCCGTTTCTGGACGCGGCGCTCACCCGGGCCCTCGGTGCACGACCCCGCACGCTCGAACGCGATTGACCGGGTTTTCCCGGGTCTGCTAACGTATTCGCCCCTTTTTCCGGTAGAGAAAACAAAGGTTTTTGCAGTCAAACCCGTCGCCGGGCGTCCCGGCGACCCGCAAGGAGGACATTCAAGGTGAGCGCAACCGATCTCAAGGGAAGCTGGGCCCTGATCCTGGGGGCGTCGAGCGGGTTCGGGGCCGCCACGGCCCGGGCCCTGGCCCGGAAGGGCATGAACATCGCCGGGGTGCATCTGGACCGGAAGGCCACCCTGCCCCAGGTGGAGGCCCTGGTCAACGAGCTCGAGGCCACGGGCGCGCGGGTGCGGTTCTTCAACGTGAACGCCGCCGACGCCGAGAAGCGGCGGGAGGTGCTCGATGCGCTCGCGGCCGAGTGCGGCGACGGTCCCAAGGTTCGGGTGCTCCTGCACAGCCTGGCCTTCGGCGCCCTTCGGCCCTTCGTGGGAGATCCAAGCGAGACCGTGACCCAGGCCCAGATGGAGATGACCCTGGACGTCATGGCCCACAGCCTTGTGTACTGGACCCAGGACCTGGTGGCCCGGGGCCTCTTCGATCGGGGCGGCCGCATCTTCGCCATGACGAGCTCCGGCGGCCAGCGGGTCTGGGCGTATTACGGCGCGGTGTCGGCGGCCAAGGCGGCGCTGGAGAGCCACATCCGCCAGCTCGCCCTGGAGCTCGCCCCCCGCGGGATCACCGCCAACGCGATCCGCGCCGGGGTGACCGACACGCCGGCGCTTCGGAAGATCCCGGGGCACCAGCAGATGGTGGAGGTGGCGAAGTCGCGAAACCCCATGGGCCGGCTGACCACCCCGGAGGACGTGGCCGAGGCCATCGCGCTGCTGGCCGAGCCGGCCAGCTACTGGCTCACGGGCAACGTGATCGGCGTGGACGGGGGGGAGGACATTACCGGCTAGGCGGCTGGGAGGCTGGGACGCTAGGACGCTAGGACGCTAGGACGCTGGGACGTTAGGACGCACACCTCTTGCGATGCCACAGAGGGCAGGTGCCGAGACTCCCTGTCCTCTGTCCTCTGACCCCTGACCCCTGACCCCTGGCACGGTCCGCGTTCCCGCATCGGGACCTGAACCCGGCCGTTCCCCGGACACTCGGAGGGCCCCGCCGGGGCCTCTAAGGGCTCCCAAGGAGGATCCGATATGACGTTCCAAGAGGTCATCTTGCGGCTCGAGCGGTACTGGGCCGCCCAGGGGTGCCTGATTGCCCAGCCCTACGACATCGAGGTGGGCGCCGGCACCATGAACCCCCACACGTTCCTGCGCTGCCTCGGGCCCGAGCCCTGGTACGTGGCCTATGTGGAGCCGAGCCGCCGGCCCACCGACGGCCGATACGGCGAGAACCCCAACCGGCTCCAGCACTACTACCAGTACCAGGTGATCCTGAAGCCCTCCCCCCAGGACGTGCTCGAGCGCTATATCGGGAGCCTCAAGGCGCTCGGGATCGATCCCCTCGACCACGATATCCGGTTCGTGGAGGACGACTGGGAGAGCCCGACCCTGGGCGCCTGGGGCTTGGGGTGGGAGGTGTGGCTCGACGGCATGGAGATCACCCAGTTCACCTACTTCCAACAGGCCGGCGGCATCGACTGCCGGCCTGTGTCGGCCGAGATAACCTACGGTATCGAGCGGATCGCCATGTACCTGCAGGGGGTCGATAGCGTGTTCGACCTGGTGTGGGTCGACGGGGTCACCTACGGCGACGTGCACCACCGGGGCGAGGTGGAGGGCAGCACGTACAACTTCGAGGAGGCCGACGTGCCGATGCTGTTTGAGCTCTTCGACCGATACGAGGCCGAGGCCCGGCGCATCATCGAGAAGGGGCTCGTGCTGCCCGCCTACGACTACACCCTCAAGTGCTCCCACACCTTCAACCTCTTGGACGCCCGGGGCGCCATCAGCGTGACCGAGCGGACCCGGTTCATCGGCCGGGTGCGCGACCTGGCCCGCCGGGTGGCCGAGGCCTACGTGGCCCAGCGCGAGGCCCTGGGGTGGCCGCTCCGGGGCAAATTCGAGCTGCGACCGGCCGGGGAGGTGACGACATGAGCGCGACCCGGGAGTTCCTGCTGGAGGTCGGGACCGAGGAGATCCCGGCCGGGTTCCTGCCGCCGGCCCGGGCCCAGTTGGCCGAGGCTGCCCGCAGGGGGCTCGCGGCTGCGCGGATCGGGTTCAGGGAGGCCCGGGCCCTGGGCACCCCCCGGCGGCTCGTGCTCCACGTGACCGGGGTGGCCGAGCGCCAGGCCGACGCCGTGGAGGAGAAGGTCGGGCCCCCGGTCTCGGCCGCCTTCGACGCCGAGGGCCGGCCCACCCGGGCGGCCGAGGGGTTCGCCCGCTCCAACGGGGTGGCCGTGGAGGATCTTCTGCGGGTCGAGACCGAGAAGGGCTGGTACGTGGCGGTGCGCCGGGAGCTCAAGGGCCGGCCCACGGCCGAGGTCCTGGCCGAACTTGTGCCCGGATGGCTCACGGGGCTCCAGTTCCCCAAGACCATGCGGTGGGGCGCGGGGGAGATGGCCTTTGCCCGGCCCGTCCACTGGGTGGTGGCCCTTTTCGGGGACGAGGTGGTGGAGTTCGAGTTCGCGGGCGCGCGCTCGGGCCGCCAGAGCCGGGGGCACCGGTTCCACCACCCCGACGCCGTCGACGTGATGGACGCCGAGGATTACTTCCGGAAGATGCGCGACGCCTGGGTCGTGGTGGATCCGGCCGAGCGCCGGGAGTTGATCCGGGAGGGAATCGCTGCGGCGGCGCGGAGGGTGGGGGGCGAGCCCCTGGCCGACGACGACCTCCTCACCACCGTGGTGGATCTGGTGGAGTACCCGGTGCCCGTGGTCGGCAGTTTCGAGGAGCGCTACCTGGAGCTCCCCCGGGAGCTCCTCATCCTCACCATGAAGCACCACCAGAAGTACTTCGCCGTGGTGGACGGGGAGGGACGGCTTCTGAACCACTTCGTGGCCGTGTCGAACACCCGGGCCCGGGATCTGGCGGTGGTGGCCCGGGGGAACGAACGGGTCTTGCGGGCCCGGCTGGCGGACGCGCGGTTCTTCTTCGACGAGGACCAGAAAAAATCCCTGGAGGAGCACGCCGAGGGCCTCAAGAAGGTGGTGTTCCAGGCGAAGCTCGGCACGAGCTTCGAGAAGGTGGAGCGGTTCCGGGCCATCGCGGCCCGGATCGCGGAAAGGGTCTGCCCGGAACGCGCGGCCGTGGTGGACCGGATCGCCCGGCTGGCCAAGGCCGACCTGGAGACCCAGATGGTCTACGAGTTTCCCGAGCTCCAGGGCATTGTGGGCCGGGAGTACGCCCTGCGGGCCGGGGAGGACCCGGTGGTGGCCCGGGGCATCGAGGAGCACTACTGGCCGGTCCAGGCCGGGGGCCCGGTGCCCACGACCGACGAGGCGGCCTGCGTGAGTCTGGCCGACAAGATCGACACCATCGTGGGCTGCTTCGGGGTGGGGCTCATCCCCACCGGCGGGGCCGACCCCTACGCGCTGCGGCGCCAGACCCTGGGGATCCTGCGGATCCTCCTGGAGCGGGGGCTGCGGATTCCCCTGGGCTGGCTCGTGGACCAGGCCCTCGAGGGGCTCTCGGACCGGCTCACCCGGCCGGCCGACGAGGTGAGGGCCGACGTGCTCTCGTTCTTCCGGGTGCGGCTGGAGGGGCTTCTCACGCAGCAGGGCCTCGATGCCGATCTGGTGGGGGCGGTGCTCGACCGGGGGTTCGACGATGTGCTCGACGCCGCGGCCCGGGCCAACGCCCTCCAGGCGGCCCGCCGGGACGGCCGGCTCGACCCCCTGGCCGAGACCTTCAAACGGGTGGGCAACATCCTGAAGGGCCAGACCCCCGGGGAGGTGCGGCCCGAGGCGTTCGCCGCCGAGGCCGAGGAGGCCCTGTGGCAGGCCTACCAGGCCGTGGCCCGGCAGATGGAGGAGGCCGCGGCCCGGGGCGCCTACGACGAGTTCCTGGACGGGGCGGCCCCGCTGAAGGCCGCCGTGGACCGGTTCTTCGACGAGGTGCTGGTGATGGACCCCGACCCGGCGGTCCGGGCGAACCGCCTGGCCCTCCTGGGCGCGGTGTCGGCCCTCCTCAATCGGGTCGCGGAGTTCGGGAGGATCGGGTAGGGGGCCGGGAGGCTGGGCGGTCAAAGACCGTTGGTCGCAGGTCGTTGGTCGTTGCGGTTCGTTCCTTACGACCCGCGACGAACGACCTGCGGTAGTGGTCCGGTTCGTACGTCGGCGCATCGGAACGTTATCGCGAACACTCAGGAGGACACCATGGGAAAGTACGTGTACACCTTTGGGGCCGGCCGTGCCGAGGGCCGGGCCGACATGAAGGAGCTTCTGGGCGGCAAGGGGGCCAACCTGGCCGAGATGTGCCACCTGGGGATCCCGGTGCCGGCGGGGTTCACCATCACCACCGAGGTGTGCACGCACTACTACGTCCACGGCCGCACCTACCCCGAGGGGCTGCGGGACGAAGTGGACGCGGCCCTTGCGTTCATGGCCGAGGTCATGGGGTCCCGGTTCGGCGACCCGGAGAACCCCCTGCTCGTCAGCGTGCGAAGTGGGGCGCGCCAGTCCATGCCCGGCATGATGGAGACCGTGCTGAACGTCGGCCTGTGCTCGGCCACGATCCCGGGCATGGTGAAAAAGACGGGTAACGAGCGGTTCGTGTACGACTCGTACCGCCGGCTCATCATGATGTACGCCGACGTCGTCATGGAGAAGGCGGCCGGCATCGAGCCCGCCGACGGCGAGGGCATCCGGCTCCAGCTCGAGCACATGATGGAGGCGCGAAAGCGCGAGAAGGGGGTCCAGAACGACACGGACCTCACGGCCGAGGACCTCAAGGCGCTTTGCGACGCGTTTCGCCGGCGGGTCGAGGAGGTGCTCGGCAAGCCCTTCCCCGACGACCCGATGGAGCAGCTCTGGGGAGCCATCGGCGCTGTGTTCCAGAGCTGGAACGGCAAGCGCGCCGTCCAGTACCGCCGGATCGAGGGCATCCCCGACGAGTGGGGCACGGCCGTGAACGTCCAGTCCATGGTGTTTGGGAACATGGGCGACCGCAGCGCCACGGGCGTGGCGTTCACCCGCAACCCGGCCACCGGGGAGAACGCCTTCTACGGCGAGTGGCTCCCCAACGCCCAGGGCGAGGACGTGGTGGCCGGCATCCGCACCCCCTACGCGATCAACGAGGCGAGCAAGAACGACGCGAACCGCCACCTGCCCACCCTCGAGGAGGTCATGCCAGAGGCCTATGCCGAGCTCCTCGACGTGCGCGACCGGCTCGAGCGCCACTACCGGGACATGCAGGACATCGAGTTCACCATCCAGGAGGGCCGGGTGTGGCTCCTCCAGACCCGCACCGGCAAGCGAAACGGCCCGGCCGCGGTGCGCATGGCCGTGGATATGGTGGAAGAGGGCCTGATCGACAAGGCCGAGGCCGTGCGGCGGGTCAAGCCCTCGCAGCTCGACGAACTGCTGCACCCCATGGTGGATCCCGAGGCCGAAAAATCGGCGAAGCCCTTGGCCCAGGGGCTTCCGGCCGGGCCCGGCGGGGCGGTGGGCCGGATCGTGCTCACGCCCGAGAAAGCCGAGGAGCGGGCCGCGGCCGGGGAGAAGGTGATCCTGGTGCGCACCGAGACGAGCCCCGAGGACGTCCACGGCATGCACGCGGCCGAGGCCATCGTCACGGCCAAGGGCGGCATGACCTCCCACGCGGCCCTGGTGGCCCGGGGCTGGGGCAAGACCTGCGTGGTGGGCTGCGGGGCCCTCGAGATCGACCCGGGGGCCGGCACCGTGACCGTGGGCGACACCGTTCTCCGGGAGGGGGACGTGCTCACGGTGAACGGCACCAAGGGCCTCCTGTACGTGGGGGAACTCCCCCTCATCGTGATCGACCCCGAGCGCAACGAGTGGCTCGCCAAGTTCCTCGGGTACTGCGACGAGCTGCGGCGGCTGGGGGTGCGCACCAACGCCGACCGGCCCGAGGACGCGGCCCAGGCCCGGCGGTTCGGCGCCGAGGGCATCGGGCTGTGCCGCACCGAGCACATGTTCTTCGGCGACGAGCGCATCCGGGCCATGCGGGAGATGATCCTGGCCGAAACCCCCGAGGAGCGGGCCCGGGCCTTGGCGAAGCTCCTGCCCTACCAGAAGGAGGACTTCAAGGGCATCTTCCGGGCCATGGACGGGCTCCCTGTGACCGTGCGGCTCCTGGACCCGCCGCTCCACGAGTTCGTGCCCCACGAGGAGGCCCAGATCCGGGAACTGGCCGAGTCCATGGGCAAGGATCCTGAGGCCGTGCGGGCCCGGGTGGAGCAGCTACGGGAGATGAACCCCATGCTCGGGCACCGGGGCTGCCGGCTCGGCATCAGCTACCCCGAGATCACCCGCATGCAAGCCCGGGCGATCCTCGAGGCGGCGGCCGAGTTGCGCAAGGAGGGGGTGGACGCCCGGCCCGAGATCATGGTGCCGCTTGTGGGCCACGTGGCCGAGCTCCAGGACCAGAAGCGGATCGTCCTGGAGGTGGCCGAGGAGGTGAAGCGGGAGACCGGCGTCGAGGACCTGCCGTTTCTCGTGGGCACCATGGTGGAGGTGCCCCGGGCGGCGCTTACGGCCGACGAGATCGCGCGCGAGGCCGAGTTTTTCAGCTTCGGCACCAACGACCTCACCCAGATGACCTGCGGGTTCAGCCGCGACGACGCCGGCTCGTTCCTGCCCCTCTACGTGGAGCGGGGCATCTACGAGAAGGACCCGTTCCAGAGCATCGACCAGGCGGGGGTGGGGCAGCTCGTGGCCCTGGGCACCCAGAGGGGCCGGGAGGCCCGGCCGGGCCTCAAGGTGGGAGTGTGCGGCGAGCACGGGGGCGACCCCGACTCCATCGCCTTCTTCCACCGGGTGGGGCTCGATTACGTCTCCTGCAGCCCGTTCCGGGTGCCCATCGCTCGGCTCGCCGCGGCCCAGGCCGCCGTGGCCGACAAGGACTGATGCGAACGCTCCTGGGGCTTCTGGTGGGGGCGGCCCTTGGGGCCGCCCCCGCGTGGGCCGCGCCCGGCGGGGTGGCCCACGTGACCCTGGCCTCGGGCCTGGCCCAGACCCCGTCCCGGGGGTGCGGGGCCTGCCACAGCCCCGAGTTCTCCCTGTGGATCCGCCACCCCCACAGCCATTTCCTCATCGACCCTGCGCGTGATCCCCGGCTCGTGAAGGCCCGGTGGGGCAAGCGGGTGACGGGCTGGATCGAGCACGTCGAGGGGAGGTTCCGGCGCGACGAGGTGGCCCTCGCCTACGGGGTGCTCCAGATCCAAGTGTACTTCCGGAGGGACGACGACGGCCACCGGCTCCTCCCGGCCCAGTGGAACCTGGAGGCGCGGCGCTGGGAGCCCCTGTCGCCGAGCCTCCGGCGGGTGGTCGAAACCGGGCTCACCTGGGAGGACGGGTGCGCCGGGTGCCACACCACCGGGTACGATCCGACCACCCGCACGTTCCCCGAGGCCAACACCGGGTGCCAGGCCTGCCACGGCGACGGGGCGGCCCACGCCGATACGGGCGGCCGGGAGCCGGTGCTCCGGCCCTCGGCGCTTCCGGCGCTGGAGCGGTCGGCACTCTGCGGGGCCTGCCACAGCCGGGGCGAGAGCCCCGACGGCCGCTACCCGTTCCCCGTGGGGTTTCGGGCCGGCGAGCGGCTGGAGAAGGCGTTTCGCCTCCACCGGCCCGCCCCCGACCGGAACACCGAGTACTTCTGGCGGGGCGGGGTGGAACGGCTACCGTTCATGGAGTACCAGGGGTTCGTGGAGAGCCGTCACGCCGCGGCAGGGCTTTCGTGCACCACTTGCCATCTACCCCACGGGTCCGACTACCGCCACAGCCTGCGGCGCCGCAGCGAGGACATCTGCGGCGGGTGCCACGACAGGGCCGAGGTGCGGCTGGTGAAGGCCCACGCGAAACACCCCGACGACGAGGCCGGGTGCATCGACTGTCACATGGCGATCACGAACCCCGACCGGGGCGCCTACCGGGTGCGCACCCACAGCCTCAAGGTCTGGGTTGCCGACGACGTGGAACGCGGTACGGTGCTCTCGTCGTGCACGAGCGCGTGCCACAGGGGCGAAACGGGGGCGTGGGCGCGACGAACCCTGGAGGAGTGGAGGAAGCCGTGACCGAGCCGGGGGGCGAGACGATCCTGGTGGTGGACGACGACCCGTCGATCCTGCCGCTCGTGGAGGCCGCCCTCGGGGACTCGGGGCTTCGGTTCGCGGCGGCCGAAGACGGGGAGCGGGCGCTTGCGTTTCTGGACGAGGGCGGCGCACCCGACGTCATCGTGCTCGACTGGATGATGCCCCGGCTCGACGGGCTGGGGTTTCTCCGGCGGTTCCGGGACCGCCCCGGGGCCGACCGGGTGCCGGTGCTCCTCCTCACCGGCCGCAAGGAGGCCGACCATGTGGCCGAGGGGCTCGAGGCGGGGGCCAACGACTACCTGGTGAAGCCCTTTGACCTCATGGAGCTCCGGGCCCGGGTGCGGGCGGCCCTTCGGCTCCGGCGGGTGTTCCGGGAGCTCGAGGCCGTGCGGGCGGCCCAGGTGGAACAGGAGCGGCTCCGGGCCGTGCTGGAGACGGCCGGCGCGGTGGCCCACGCCCTGAACCAGCCGCTGACCGCCGTGGGCCTCAAGGTGGAGACCCTGCTCGAACGGGTGGACGACGGAGCCCTCCGGGAGGACCTGGCGTTCGTCCATCGGGGGGTGCGCCGGATCTCCCAGGCCGTGGCGAAGATCCGGCGGCTCGCCGTGTACCGGACGGTGCGTTACCTGGACGGCGTGGACATCGTGGGCCTGGAGGGGGAGGAGGACGAGGGCGGGTGAGCCGAACGGACGCGGCATCAATCCCCTGGGAAGAGCTTCTCGACCGCCTGAGCCACGAGTTCAAGACCCCGCTGGTGTCCATCAAGGGCCACGCGGAGCTCCTCCTGGACCGGGCCCCGGGAGGGCTCGACCCGGCGGCTCGGGAGTGGGCCCGCCGGATCGCGGCCTCGGCGAACCGGCTCACCGCGCTCCTGCGAAAGCTCTCGGCCGAGGCCCATACCCGGGAGCCCTGGACCTACCTGCCCCGCCCCGTGCGCCCCGCCGACTGGATCGACTCGTGTCTGGCCGAGGCCCGCGCCCTCGCGGCCGTCCGGAACCTAGAGTGGCGGGCGGCCGTGCCCGAAGACCTCCCCGCCGTGGGCCTCGACCCCGAGGCCGGCCGGGACGCCCTCCTGGAACTCCTGCAGAACGCGGCCCGGGCCACTCCCGACGGCGGAACGGTCACGGTTTCGGCCGCGGCCGAGGAACGGGCGGGTAGGGCCGGCGTGCGGGTCACCGTGGAGGACACCGGGGTGGGGCTTCCCGAAGGGGAAGGGGCCGAGCGGTGCTTCGAGCGGTTCGTGACCCTGACGCCCCTCCACGCCCACCACAGCGGGGAGTTCGAGTTCGGCGCGGCCGGGCTGGGGCTGGGGCTCCCCATGGTCCGGGGCATCGCCCGGGCCCACGGCGGCGAGGCCTGGGCCGAGGGGCGGGGCCGCGACCCCGAGGTGCTGCCCGGCGCGCGGGTGCACCTGTGGCTCCCGGCGGCCGCTCCGGAGGGCGCCGAGGCCGCCGTGGCGGAAGGCCGGGTGCTCGTGATCGAGGCCGACCCCCAGGCCCGGCAGGTGCTCGCCCAGGGGCTCGGGCCCGGCTACGAGG
>NZ_BAAHFQ010000019.1:0-42183 GCF_054681715.1 Deferrisoma sp. | reverse complement strand
TTAGTCAACGAGCACTCCACAATCCATGTATCTAGGCATTTTGGCCCAAAACCCAGCCTTCACAACCGCACAAGGCCCTATTCATGCGAAATCTGCTCGTCAGAACCACCCCGATGTCCCCAGCAACTGTCAAAGTCGGGTCATAAGATCTTAAATTTTGGGCTATTTCCACCTTAATGTCGGGCCGGCACGGCTCTCGCATGCACGGGAAGCTGTGCCTACGTTCACATTCACCAGGAGGGAACCACGGATGCGAAACCCGCTGCCACCGCTCCTCGCAGCCCTCCTCGCGGCTGGGCCGGCCCTCGGGGCCGGGCCGGGCGTACGGGCCGATCTGTCGGCCGAGTACGAAACCCGGTGGTCCCAGATGCACGCGGGAGACGACGAAACCGACCAGGATCTCGCCGTGGACCTGGGCCTCGAGGCCGACCGCGTGGCCGTGGAGGGGCTCGGGTTCTCGGGCCGGCTCCGGTACGAGGCCGACCTCGACGGCACGGCCGAGGCGAGCCCCTACAAGGACAACCTCGACACCTACTCCAACCGGGACGACTGGCGGCTCTACCGGGCCGTGCTGTCCTACGACCTGCCGGCCGGGTGGGCCCGCCTCGAGGCCGGCCGCCAGGAGGTCTGGAGCGCCGAGACCGTGCTGTTCGACGGCGGGCTCGTGCGGCTCAGCCCCTGCCGCTGGGCCCAGCTCGAGGCCTTCGGCGGTCGGCGGGTGAGCTTCTACAAGGACCCGGAGCCCAACGCCGTCTACGGCGGGAACCTGGACCTTCGGCCCCTGCCCGGCACGCTCGTGAGCCTCGAGGACGTCCACTACATCGAGAACTCCTTCGAGGCCCGGCTGGTTCAGGACCTCCAGGGGTGGGGCACCGGCCGGCTCGCGTACCGGATGATCAACGCCGATCCCCAGGAACTCTCGGCGGCCCTCGACGTGTACCCCTGGGCCGAGGCCGAGGTGCACGCCCGGTACGTGCGCACCCTGGCCGAAAAGGGGGACGACGACTTCGCCTACGACTACACCTCGGCCGATGACCACGAGGTGCCCTACCTCACCTTCGAGCCCCTGGAACCCTACGCCGACTACACCCTGACCGTGCGCCAGGGGTTCTTCGGCAAGGTGGGCCTGGGGGCGCGACTGCGGCACCACAACGTGATCGACGAGGCCGACGAGGATACCTACAACGTGGACTTCGACGAAGGGGCCCTCCTCTTCGACCTCTCCGACCTCCCCTGGGCCGGGCTTCGGCTCGACGCCGAGGCCGTGCGCTGGGTCGAGGACCGCGACCGCTCCGACATCACCGAGGACAACCTCTGGGGCGTCACCGTGGCCCTGGAGCAGTCCTGGCGGGGCCACGCCCTGGGCGCGGCGTTCCAGCGGCAGGCCTACGACTCCGACGGCCGGCCCCGGGACAGCCGGGCCTGGGAGGCCTGGGCCCGGGTGCGGCTCCTGGAGCACGCCGCGCTCCACCTGCGCTACGCCCGGGAGACCGACGACCTCTACCGGGCCGACGGCATCGACGCCCTGAACACCTTCACGGCCCGCCTGAACCTGACCTTCTAGCCACCGGGGAGACACCGCCATGCGACGGATCCGACTGCGAACCACCGCCCTGGCCGCAGGCCTCGCCCTCTCCCTGGGCCTCGGTTGCGTGACCGGCCTCAAGGGCCTGCGGTTCGACCACAAGCTCCACGCCGGGGAGGCCGGCTGCGCCGACTGTCACACCGACGCGGCCCGGCCCACGCACGAGGCCTGCGCGGCCTGCCACGAGATCGACGAGAAGAACCCGTCGGACGCGTGCCTCACCTGCCACACCGAGGGCGACTACCGGGTGGAGGCGGCCCGGCCCGCCTCCTACGCCGACGTCACCTTCGACCACGACGCCCACGCCGACGTGGACTGCGCCCGGTGCCACGCCGGGGCGGCCACGAGCACCCGGGCCAGCGACTCGAACCTGCCCGGGATGGAGGTATGCCTCGAGTGCCACGACGGCGACGAGGCGCCCTCCGACTGCGCCACCTGCCACCAGAAGCTCCGCAAGGACGTGCGGCCCGCGAGCCACACCGCAGCCTGGCCCAAGGCCCACGCCGAGGCCGGCCGCCTGGACGGGGAGTCGTGCACCTGGTGCCACGGCGAAAACGCCTGCTCCGACTGCCACGCCACGGCCCGACCCAAGAGCCACACCCCGGCCTGGAAAACGTCCGGCCACGGCATCGCGGCCGACCTCGACCGCCGGGCCTGCGCGGCCTGCCACCGGGCCGACGAGTGCTCCCGGTGCCACCGCACCCGGCCCCCGAGCCATTTCGGCGCGAACTTCCGGATTCCCCTTGATCCGGGCCAGGGCCACGCCGGCCTCGTGGCCCGCCGGGGCGGGGCCCGCAGCTGCCGCGCCTGTCACGAAGCGAGTTTCTGCCTGACCTGTCACCCGGGCGGGTTCTGACCCCCCACAACCACCCAACGGGAGGAGAGTTCCATGCGACACCGGATCGTCCGAACCCTACGCCTCGGAGGCACCGCGGCCGCCCTCGCCCTGGCGGCCACGGCCGCGTGGGCCCATCCCGACGTGCCACTCAAGGACCACGCCGGGAACGCCATCACGGCCGAAAGCACGGAGCCCTACAGCCCGAAACAGACCTGCGGGGCGTGCCACGACTACGACGAGATCACCCAGGGCTACCACTTCCAGCAGGGATTCGACGAACTCATCCCGGACGCGGAGCGGCTCGCCGGCGAGAAGCCGTTCATCAAATCACCGGGAATGTACGGGAAGTGGTGACCCCCCGCGACCGCTAGCAGCCAGTTGGCTGCCAAGACGAACGAAAGCGCCGACGAGATCGACCGTTCCACGTTCGACTGGATCGGAAAGGGTGCGCTGAATACGGAAAACCAGGTGAAAGTCCCCCCCTGCGGCGCCTGTCACCCCGGGAGCGGAGCCCTGGAGTTCGCCCGCGATCCCGCTACCGGCACGGCCAGCACGGTGCGACTCGATGAAGTGGAGGACATCGGCGCTTTCGACGGGGATTTCTACGTCGGCGTGGGCACGAACAAGGACGCATTCCTGGAGGCGTTTCCGAACCCCTTCGACGCCACAGGGGTGGTGGAGGCCGACTGTCTCCTCTGCCACATGAAGGAAGGCTACAGCTTCGGAGAGCGATTCAAGCAACTCACCTACCGCAACTACAAATGGGCCGCCACGGCCGCCGCCGGTTTGGGCGAAGTGGAAGGCAAGGTCTACACGTTCGATGACTCCAATAAGGCCAACATCGGCAAGGGAACGTGGGTCACCGATCCGGCGGACCTCCCCACGGTGGACTACACCACCGAGGAGGTAGCAGGGAAGATCAACGTGGATGAGGAGGGCGTCTACAAGCTCTCCGGTGATCTCATCCAGGGTACCCCCGGGGCTGCGGTGTGCCGCCAGTGCCATGCGGGCGCCGACATGAAGAAGAGGGGCTTCGCGTGGTCCGCCGCCGAAGACGTTCACAACGACGCCGGGCTTGAGTGCCTGGACTGCCACGGGCTCTACGACGCCGACGGCGACGGCGACGTGCGCGAGCACCAGATCGGCAAGGGGTACGCCAAGCTGGGCTCGGTGCGGAACGACCTCGACGGCACCATGGCCTACGGGTGTGCCGACTGCCACAAACCGGGCGGGAAGGCCAAAGACCCCACCGCAAAGCACGACGACGCGCTTGCCGGAATGGCCTTCCACCTCGACAAAATCAGCTGCGAGGGGTGCCATATCCCGTTCAAGAACTATACTCAGGGCGAACTGATCGACATGTCGAGCGGAAACCAGATCTGGTACCTCTCGAGCGGTGACACGATCAAATGGGCCGGCGATTTCAGCGGCAACCAGATCCGCTGGTCACCGTTCCGCAAGCCCTACGACCCCGACGGCGACGGCAAGGCCGAGATCTACACGTTTGGAACCAAGACGTCCACTTGGTTCGGCTACGTGCCCGAAGGCAAGCATACGGTGCAGCCGTACATCCTGCGCCACGTCCTCCAGGCGTATGAAAACGCCACGGCGATGCCCAAGGTGGAGGTGACCTACGTCAAAGACGGCAGCCTTCTCAAGAAGCCCTCCGTGTGGGAGGACGCCGACATCGTCGCGATGCTCCAGTACCTCCGGGACAACGGCCCCTACAGCGGGGTCACCCCGGTGTTCGTGAGCGGCGAGACCGCCTACGCCTTGGACCAAGCGGGCACGGGGCTCGTGGCCACCGAGTACGAGAACGCGGAAACCAGCCATGATTTTTCGGTGAGCCACAACGTTCGCGAGGCGAGCGAGGCCTTGGGCGCGAACGGGTGCACAGACTGCCACGCGGAGGAATCGCCGTTCTTCGACACCTACCAGGTCGAGGACCTGACCGCATACCTCGCCGAGAGCTACAAGGACAAGAAGGAGCCCTACGCGGTCCCGATGTGGGAAAAACAGGGCTACACGGAGGAGGAGCGGACGCGCCTGGCCGCGTACGATCCTGAAGCTCCCCACGCCACCATCGTCTCCTACGACGACGACGGCGCCAACGCCTGCGCCCAGTGCCACCCCGAGGCCGTCGAGAGCTTCAAGCAGTCGGTCCACTACAGCTCCCGCTCCGTGGTGGAGAACGAGAACTTCTTCTTCCCGGGCGGCGGCAAGCACGGCATGCTCGACCGGGCCTGCGCGCTCGTGGGCTCCAACATGCTCCTGAACATGCTGAACACCTCGTACACCTCGGTGGACGTGGCCGACGAGCAGGGCGGCACCCCGGGCCAGCAGTGCGGCTCGTGCCACACGAACTACTACAACACCCTGTTCGAGCCTGCCCTGCCGGCGATGGGCATCCCCGGGGTCGAGACGGCGGAGGACGCAGAACGGCTGATGCTCTCCGGGGTGGACTGCCTCGTGTGCCACGCCGAGGAGTACGACTTCCGGATCCGGATGACCTACGAGCCCGATCCCTACGGGCTCAACATGGGCTTCGGCACGATCGAAGGCGTGCCCCAGCGGATCAAGCAGGATCGGTCAGCCGAGGCCCTGGCCTCGATCGTCCGGACCCCTTCGGACGAGATGTGCCTGCGGTGCCACGAGCACGGCCGCACCGACTACAAGCGCGGGGAGCTCCCCGAGGCCGAGTACGACATCCACTACAAGCTCGGCGTGTCGTCCGAGAACCCGTGCCTTTTCTGCCACGAGGCCACCGACCACAAGTTCAACCGGGGCCGGATGGTGAACGGCGACCTCTTCGCGAGCGACTACCCGGTGAACTCCGACGAGAACGACGCCTCGTGCGCGGGCTGCCACACCGACCGGCCCCACTCGAGCGCCCGCCTCAACGACCACGTGGAGAAGATCGCCTGCGAGACCTGCCACATCACGTGGACCTCGGGGGCCGAAACCACGATCTGGGGCGACGGCGGGTTCCTGGCGCTCGCCAAGGGCAAGGACAACCGGCCCGTGAAGCTCTACACCAAGAAGGAGGGCGGCCAGAGGCTGACCAACGAGGAACTCTGGGAGACCTACCACCAGCGGCCGATCTACATGCCGTTCTCGGGGCTCACGAGCTTCCTGGCCCAGCCGATCCCGATCGAGAACCGAACCGACCCGGATAAGCCGGTAGCGCCGCGGATCTACCCGTTCAAGACCATCATCAACCCCATGCCCTTCGACGGCCGGTTCTTCGGGATCGGTGTCGAAACCGTCGATGCGGACGCCGACGGCGTGAACGACTACTCCATGTTCGCGGCCATGAAGATGTTCGCCGCCCAGTACAAGATGCTCGGGTTCATGGACGAGGACTTCGACTTCACGAAGTTCGCTGTGGACGAGGCCACCGGCATGGTGGTGACCACCGTGGACCCGGCCGACCCGAAATACCCGAGCTACGCGGCCATGGCCCAGATGGCGGCGTTCCCGAACATGCTGTTCTTCGACAAGTACACCTTCGGGTACAACTGGTACCAGGACCTCGGGAAGCTAGCCGAGGAAGGCAAAGTCACAACCTGGGACGAAGCGTACCGGCCCCTCGAGGTCAAGGACATGCGCAAGGCCGTGGAGGTCGGGATGAGCCGGCTCCTGGACATGATGGCCCAGATGCTGGACGTCATGGACCAGATGGGTTTCCAGCCGTCCGGAGGCATGACCGTAGACGAGATGAAAGCCATGTACCAGCAGATGAAGGCCATGTACTCCAAGGACGCCCTCTCGGCCGACCAGGTCGTGGTCATGGCCGCCCCGCCGGGCACCGAGATGCAGATGATGCTCCAGCAGATGGGCGTGGACCCGGCCCTGTGGCAGAACTACCCGGCCTACTCCAACGGTGTCACCCTGGGCGGGCACGGCGTGCGAAAGGACGAGGCCCTCATGTGCGCCGACTGCCACGACGCCGAAAAGAGCGTGTTCAACCAGAAAGTGGAGGTGCCCACCTACGGGCCCAAGGGGCTCCCGCTCGTGCACTGGGAGTTCTACTCCAAGGAGCTCCTCGAGAAGGCCGAGGCCGGGGAGATCGTGGAGGACGTGTGGGAGGCCGGGTACGCCCTGGCGAGCGACGACTTCGAGATGGACGGGCCCTTCGTGACCGCCTCCCAGGCGGCCAAGGCCCTGGGCATGGACATGGACATGGACATGGACATCACCTTCGGGCTCGACGGCGACTACATCGCGGTCTTGGTGCCCACCACCCGGCTCGCCACGAACTGGGAGGTGCTCGGGTACTCCGCCGCCCGGATCGCCGAACTCACCGGCACCTCGTCCGAGGAGGCCGGCGGGGTGATCCCGGGCGACGTGGAGTCGGACGAGGCAGGCTCCAGCGAGTGCTTCGTGCAGGCCCTGGGCGGCCAGGCCGGCTCCCCGGCCGGACTCGCCTGGATCCTGGCCGCGGCAGCGGCAAGCTTGGGCCTGGCCGGACGTAAGCGGTAGGGGTACACACGGGGCCCGTTCTTCAGGGAACGGGCCCCCACATTGGGCGAGCATGTGAAGACTCCCACATTCACACACCGTGGAAAGGAGGTGCCCCATGGTCTAGCCACGCGGTGGGAGTTGTTGTGTGCGCACGGGTCTTTGTTCCTTCACGAGGAGGAGAAACCGATGAGATCGCTCCGATGGTTGCGATACGCTGCCGTCGCCCTTCTGTTCCCCCTGGCGCTTGGCGCCTGCGGGGGGTCGGACGATGACGACGACAACGCCGGGTCGCCCACACCGCCGGTGAGCACCGCGATCACCCGCGAAGACGTCGCGGCCCGGCTCGACGGCGTGCTCAAAACCGGCCTCAACACGATCAACGCCGACCAGGTCGCCGCCCTGTTCTTCGACGGCGACCCCGCGAACGACCCCTTTGTCCTCGACGTGCGCAGCGCCGAGGACTACGCCAAGGGGCACATCCCCGGCGCGGTGAACGTGCCCCTGAAGGAGTTCGCCCAGCGCTACCTAGAGGAGGGCGACGCCCTCGTTCCCGCCGACAAGAACGTCGTGGTGGCCTCCTACTACGGGGGCGACGGGAACATGGCGAGTCTCCTCATCAACGCCGTGCGGATCAAGGATCCGGCGAACGTTGGGGACTATCCGTGGTCGAAGACCATCATGATGGGCATGATGGCCTGGAGCTTCGACAAGGAGCTCTCCAACGGCCACCGGTTCACCGACGACGAGGGGGACAAGCGCCTTGCCGACGGCCCCGTCGAAACCACCGCCCACCCCGGGGGGTCCTTCGAGCTTCCGGAGTTCTCCGGGTTCAGCGCCGACACGGTCGAAGGGGTGATCCTGGAACGGGCGGCCTCGTACCTCGCCCAGGCCGACGACCCCCTCACGCTCCAGATGCCGGCCACCGAACTCAAGGCGCTCCTCGACGACGGCGATCCGGCGAACGATCCCCAAATCCTGAGCGTGCGGGGCGCGGCCCACTACGCGCTGGGCCACATCCCCGGGGCGCTCAACGTCTACTGGAAGGACACGGCCGTCCTCGAGAACCTCACGATCCTCGACCCCGACAAGCCCGTGGTCGCCTACTGCTACACCGGCCACACCGGGTCGCTGGCCACGCTGGCGTTGGCGATCCTCGGGTACGACGCGAAAAACCTCCTCTACGGCATGAACGGCTGGCACATGTCGGGGGCCATCGCCGCCTCCCAGCTCGCCAACTTCGACACGATCCGGGGCTGGGACTTCCCCGTGGACGACGGCGACGACGACCTGGGCTCCCTGGCCGCCTACACGCCGCCTACCGGCTGCAAGGGGTGCCACACGAGCCTCACGGCCATCTTCTACGACCTCACCCGCAACCCGCCGCAGGCCACGGAGGCACCCCCCTCCGTGGGGGAGGGGTGAGGGGGCGCCGTGGAGCCCGTGCCGGCTTCCAAGAAGGTCTGGATCTACGACGGTCACCTTGCCAGCTACGATGCCAACAAGTACGCGAGCGCGTTTGACGAGGGCGGGGACGTCCACCCCGGCCGCAACTGCACCGACTGCCACGGCGGCGACCACACCAAGGGCGCCCGGGCCGAAGCCCACGCCGGTTCGTTCGCGGCCATCCCCGGCGGCGAGGCCGCCTGCCTGAACTGCCACAGCGTGTTCCACCCGGGCACGGCCGAGGCGAACAACGGTCTGCACGCCACCCTCGCCGGGTACACCGCCATCCTCAAAAAGCGCGGGTTCGACCCGGCGGACGAGGCCTCTGCGGCCCGGTTCGAGGCCCAATGCACCAAGTGTCACACGGCCAACAGCGAAAACGACGTGGCCTGCGGCCAGTGCCACGTGAGCGTGCCCGCGCCGGCGGGCGGCGGACTCCTGGCGGGGCATCGGTTCCAGAAAACCCCGTCCATGGACAACAACTGCACCGCCTGCCACGGCTCGCGGGTGAAGGACGAGTACTACGGACTCAACAACGAGCTCCTGGAGCGCAACCGGGCCTTCCTGGGCGAGGACAGCCCCTGGAAGGACGAGGCCTTCGAGCTCGAGCCCGACGTGCACAAGGAGGCGGGGCTTACGTGCATGGCGTGCCACGAGGGCGACGAGATGCACGGCGTGGGCGCGCCGGAAAACGACGACCGCTACGCGGTCACGACCTCGCCGGCCTGCGAGGACTGCCACGACGGCCTCGTGGGAGCCAACATGCTCCACAGCCAGGAGCACCTCGATAGCATGGACTGCTACGTGTGCCACGCCCAGCCCTACAAGAACTGCTTCGAGTGCCACACCGACGTCACGGAAGACGGGGTGCCCTACTACACGATCTCCGACAACGAGCCCGGCGGGAACCACGACCACCTGATGACCTTCCGGGTGGGCAAGAACCCCAAATGGCTCGACGGCGTTCCCGGCGTGAAGAAGTACGCAGTGCTGCGGCACGTGCCCGTGGACCCGGACGTGTTCACCTACACGGGCGCCAACGCGGAGGAGGGGATCCTGCCCGACGCGGCCGCCCGGCCCACCTGGGCCTACGCCACCCCTCACAACATCCGAAAGGCGACCAAGATCACCGAGAGCTGCGGCAACTGCCACGGGGAGGACTACAGCAAGTTCTGGCTGACCGACCCGGTGGGGAACGCCTACGGCTGGGTGGGCGAGAAGTATGAGAGCTTCGAAAACACTGCCAACGAGGGCGTCAAGGTGACAGAGCCTATCCCCTTCGCCGCTCCGTAACGGTCCACAGGAATCCAGCCGGAAATATCGAATTGCCGCCGGGCGTTTCGCCCGGCGGCCTTTTTTTCGAGGGGTGTTTCAGCGCCGGGCGCCGGCCGCCAGCGCGTTCACGATGTGATCCCGGAGGGCGGCGACAGCGGCCGGGGGTTGCTTGGTGCCCGGAAGGAGTAGGGTCCGCAGCCGGCGGTGCTCAAACCCCTTCGCCCGGTGGGTTCGAAGCGCCCCGTCGAACGAGGCAACCAAGTCCGAGGGCAGGAACGCCACCCCGTCGCCCCGCAGCACCGATTCCCGCAGCGCCACGAGGTCGTCAAGGACCACCACGCCCCGGAACTCGTCGGTCGTCCGCCCAGCCCGTGCCAGGTTCGCCTCAAGAAGCGTTCGGCAGCAGTGGGCCTCGGCGGGCACCAGGAGTACCTGGGGAAAAAGATCCTCCACGGCCACCGCGCCCCCCGGAATGCCCAACCCCGGGTGACTCGCGAACACCACCTCGTCGCCCCCCAGGGAGATCCGCTCGCAGCCTCCGGCGTCGAACCCGAGGCAGTGCTCCACCACGGCCAGGTCGTAGGCTCCGCGGGCGATCCCCAAGGCGATCTGCTCCGGCATCCCGAACTCGAACCGCAGCCGAGGCTGTCGGCGGCAGGCCGCCGACAGAAACCCGTGCAGCACGTCGGGCAGGCGCAGGACGCCGAACTCGGGTGTGCAGGCGAAACGAACCGGCGAATCAATCGCAACGGCCCGCACCCGCTCCTCGATCTCCCCCTCCAACTCCAGAATGCGCCGGGCCTTTTCGAGCACCTCGCGCCCCACCTCGGTGGGGACGACGCGCGGCCCGGAGCGGTCGAGCAGGGGCACGCCGTACTGGTCCTCCAGGAACTGGATTCTCCGCGACACGGTGGACTGTGCCACGCACAGGCTCTCGGCGGCCCGGGAGAAGCTCCCCTTTTCCACCACCTCGACCAACGACCTCCAGTACACCGACTCCATCGATCTCCCTTTCGCGAAGTGGCGGGAACGGGCCCTGAGGAGAGGCGCGACTGGCGGCCACGCGCGCTCGTGCGTCGAACCACGAGCCGCGCCGCGCCGACTTCCTAACCCGGTTCTTCCCCGGCGGAACCGGCGGCGCTCATCCGGACCGGCCGGCCCTATGCACCCCGCGCATGGGACCATGCGAAACATTCGCTTCCGATCTGGGGCCGCCCGGGCTACCCTGAACCTGCATTCATCGCCGTTGAATGTGAAATATACCACAAAAAATTCCGGTGTCGATGCGCAAAAAGATTGGAAACCCGGCGTGCATGCGGACCAAGGAAAGGAGGTGATGGCACGACATCGCACACGCCGGCCCCCGAGGACACGCCACACTGCGAGGGAGGAGTAGGGATGCGGAAGATCTTATGGGTGCTGGTTCTCTGTTGTTCCGTAGCGCTCACCGGGTGCGCGGGCGACGACGGCGACGACGGCGCACCTGGAGCTCCGGGGAAAGACGCCGTGGACACCGGGACGATCACGGGGGTGGTGGAGGACGCCACCGGTGCCGTCGTGAGCGGTGCCACCGTCACGACCGATCCTGCAACCCAAACCGTCACCACCGACGATCAGGGCACGTTCACCCTGGCTGACATTCCGGTGGGCGCCTACGTGTTGACCGCCACGAAGGACGGCATGGGAACGACCACCCTGCCGGTCGGCGTGGCCGGCGGGGCAACCACCAACGTGAGGATCACCCTCACCGCGGACGCCGGCGCCGATGAGACCACCGGCCGGATCCTGGGCAAGGTGTTGGACGTGAACGGCCAGCCCGTGGCCGGGGCCACCGTGGAGGTGGAGGGCCAGGGCATCACGGCCACCACCGACGAAACCGGCGCCTTCACCCTGGAGGGCGTGGAACCCGGGTTCGTCTACCTCTACGTGACGAGCCCGGACAAAACGGTATACCTCGACGGCGAAACCCACTCGTCCATCTTCGTTGCCGCGGGCGAGGCGGTGGAAGACGTCACCGTGACCCTCTCGGGCCGGCCCAGCGACGAGGCCACCTACGTCGGCATGGAGACGTGTAAAGCCTGCCACGGCGGGACCTGGGCCGATCTTTTTGCCGCGTTCGACGGCACGGACAGCGCCTCGGCGCACTCCCGGTTCGTGGTGGAGGGCACCAGCCAGATGGTGTACCCGAACCTCTGGCCCAAGCCGGTCAACTCCTCGGATGAAACCGATACTCGGCCCACGGTGGTGGTGCCCCGAAGCTCCAAGGGGGAACTCCTGCTCGTCCAGGACCCCCAGGACGGCGAGGGCCTCGTGAACGTGGTGCTGTGCACCCGCCTCGACGAAAACAACGAGGTGGAGTACCTGTTCAAGTTCTACCCCGAAACCGAGACGCCCGTGATCGACCCGGCCCATGAAGGCCTCCTCGACTGCTCCGGGGCCGACGGCGACATCTTCGCCTGGAAGGCCGCCCAGGACGCCGGGACATACAACCCCACAGCCGGGCCGGTGTTCATCCCGGTGGCCGCGACCATCGGCGGCCAGGGCAACTGGGGCGAGGGCTGGGCCGACCCGGACCACACGACGCCCGACCGCCACCCCAACTTCGGCGAGGGCAAGCAGCGCTACATGTGCCGCATGCAGGACGTGCCCTGGCTCCGGCAGTGGGCCAAGGACAACGGGGTGACCAAGTGGCTCGACGAGAACTACAGGGACTGGGTGCCCTACATGCCGGTGTACCTCATGCAGGACGGCACCCCGGTGGGGAGCGAGGTTCTGGGCCCCAACGACGTGACCGGCTACCCCGCCTTCTGGGAGAAGTCCCCGACCCACTGGGCCTATCCCGCCAACACCTGGTCGCGCAATTGTAGCGGGTGCCATTCCACCGGCGTGAAGATCACCTCCCAAACCTTCGACGACGCCCATGAGCCGGGCGACGCCAAGGAGGTGGTCACGAACGTCCAGTACACCGACCTCAACCTGACCTGCGAGCGCTGCCACGGCCCGGGCTCGGAGCACGTGAGCACCCGGGATAAGGCGAAGCTGATCCTGCCCCAGCACCTCTCGGCCAAGGCGGCCAACGAGACCTGCGGCCAGTGCCACGCCTCGCACCCTGGCAAGAGCGCGAACCCCACGGTCCACAAGTACGCCTACAACGCGGACTACGAGGACGCCATCGGGTACGGGTACTTCGTGCCCGGGGTGTACGACCTCGAGGACTTCATCTGGAAGTTCGACGGGGTGACCTGGGCGCAGCAAGAGTACGGGGGCAACAAGCTGGACGTGGACGGCGACGGCAAGGCCGATTACCTGGGCCCGTTCCACACCTGGCCCGACCAGACCCACTCCCGGGCCCACTCCCAGATGCTCCAGGAGATGCGCCGGTCGGTCCACTACAACAACTCGTACGAGAAGCTCACCTGCTTCACCTGCCACGACCCCCACGCCCTGGACGCCCCCGACCTCGAGGTGGACGGCGTGGAGTTCCCGGACGCCGCGTACGCCGACAACACCCTGTGCCTCGCGTGCCACGCCACCCACGGCCCGTTCGAGGAGCTCGGCAAGCAGGACGTGAAGGACGCGGCCGACGGGAATCTCCAGGCCCTGGACAAGGTGGCCCGGGTGGTGGCCGAGCACATGGAGGCCGAGGCCAGCATGGGCGCCGCCCCCTACACGCCCACCGACCCGGACATGCCGTCGGGGGCCTGCACCTCGTGCCACATGGCCAAAATCGGGAAACTCCAGGACGTCAAGTACGACGCCCAGTGGCACCTGGCGTGGGACAGCGACGGGAAGAGCGCCGTGGCCGAGGGCAATGTCGGGTCCCACCTGTTCGACGTGGTCTGGCCGGCCCAGAGCGCCGTGCTGGTGCCCACGGCGACCCGAGACGCCGACGTGATGCCGAACTCGTGCAGCAAGTGCCACGACTTCGCCCGGTTCAGCGGCGACGACGACTAGCCCGACACCTTTTCCCTTCCGGTTCGGCTCCACGCGATCGTTCGTGGGGCTGATCCCTCTACCGGCCGCCAGGGCCCCACCTGGCGGCCGCTTTTTTTTTGCCCGCTACCCATCCGGGCGGACCGGTTTCAGATCCACGACGTGCCGACCGGAGGCGGAGGGCGGGATGCCGCACCCGCTTCCGCCAACGCCTTTGTGGGCGTCAGGAGGAAGCTCCCCAGGGCCCCTTCGGGGCCCCGCTACGCAAGACAGTAGCGCGCGAGGCGGGGCCCCGGTGTGGGAGCGCCTTCCAAGGCGCGACCCGGGCCGCAAGGCCCGAAAGAAAGGGCGTCGCGGATTGGAAGCCGCTCCCACAGTTTAGGACGGCCGCTGACGCTGGAATCCCGAAGGATCTTGGCGTCCTAGCGTCCGAGCCTCCTAACGTCCTAGCGGAAAGTCACTTGGAAGCCGGATTGCGGCATCATCCGAGGGGGCTCCCGTCAGGGTGGCCTGCCAGACCGCCCGCACCCGGCCCGGACGAGGTGGAGAAGACAAGCGTGAAACGCGCCTACTGCCCCCGCTCCCGGATGGCGTCGAGGGCGGCCTGGGCGTAGCGGCGGTATTTGCGCTCCTGGAGAAACGGTTCGAGGGCGGGCACGGCCCGGGGGGTGCCGATGCGGGCCAGGGTTTCGAGGGCGAGCCGCACGTTCGCCGCCTTGGGGTCCTGGAGCGCTTTCAGGAACGCGGGCTCGTACTCGGGGCCACCGTGGGCGGCCAGGTTCTGGAGGGCGAAGTGGCGCACCACCTCGTTGGGATGGTCCGCCAGGGGTGCGATGCGGGGAAGGAACTCCGGACCGCCCCGCTCGAGGAGGAGCTGCAGGGCCACGGCCGGGAGGTTGGGGTCCGCCTCCCCGAGCCAGTCGGCGACCGCCCGGACCTGGTCGGCGGTGAGGGCCCCCCGGCGGTCGTAGACCACCATGGCGGCCCGCGCCCGGTCGTCGGCCGGGGCCTTGGGGTCTGCGGCCAGATCCAGGAAGAACCGGGTCGTGGCCGGGCAGTCGAGCCGCTCGAGCACGTCCAGGATCCGGCCCTTTTCGGCGGCGGGAACCTCGGGGTCGGCCCAGAGGGCCGTGAGCGCCGGCACGGCCTCCTCCTCGAGGCAACTCCATTCCCGGATCGCGGCGCCGGCGTGCTCCCCGGCCTTGACCGCCGCCGCGAGCACCTTCCGGCCCCGGGGGTCGCCCCGGCCGGCCAGGATCGTGGCGGCCCGGAACCGGAGCCGCCAGGAGTCCGACGCCAGGGCCTCGGCCAGGAGATCCTCCGCCCCGGGAGCCCCGACCCGCGCCAGGGCCCCCAGGGCCGCGGCCCTCACCCGGTCATCGGGATCGGTCCACCCCCGGGCGATCACGTCGGGGGCGCCCCCCCGGCGGCCCAAGGCCTCCAGGGCGACGGCCCGGACCCGCGGGTCGGCGTCGCCCACGGCCCGTTCCAAGCCGCGGGTCGCGGCGTCGCCCGGAACGTTCTCGAGGGCCATCACGGCCTTTTTGCGCACCCAGTAGTCCCGGTCGGAGAGCATCTCGGTCAGGGGGCCGGCCGCCTCGGGAAGCCCCGTGCGGCCCAGGGCCTCGGCGCAGGCCGCCTTCACACCGAAGGCGTCCTCGGTCTCGTTTCGGTAGGCCCCGGCCAGGAGCCGCACCGCCTCGGCCCCGCCCACCTCCGCCAGGGCTTCCGCCGCCTTCCGCCGGGCGTTGCCGTCGGGCCCCGAAAGGTCGGCCCGCAGCGCGTCGAGGTCCGCCGCCAACCCGATCCCCCCGATCGCCCAAAGAACCGCCCCCACGATCCTCCACCGCACGCGCATGTCGTCCCCCTTACCGGAACTCCTCCCCCACATCGGACCAGACCCAATGGTACTTGAGGTAGCGCTCCGCCGCATCCTCGGGGTGGCACACGGCGCACACGCTCCGGCCGGCCTCGGCCGGGTCCCGGAGCCGCAGGAACCGGGTCACCACGTTGGGGCCGAGGGTCCCGAACCCCGGCTTGATGAACGCGCCGAAGGGGCTCCACACGTGGGGGTCGTGGCAGCTCACGCACTGGAGGTTCCCGGTGGGCCCCGGCCTCCCCTCGCGGTCGTAGAGCGGGATCACCGGCGGCTGGCCGGTCTTCAGGGCCCAGGTGTCCGTGAGCGCCATGGGCCGCTGGAGGTAGATGGTGCCCCGGGGCGTCAGGAGCGGCTCGGCGTCCTTCATGTGGTGTTGAAGAAGGAGCACCTCTCCCTCGATGGGACCCCCCTCCCGGTGGCACGACCGGCACAGCCGGTTCGGCGGGTACGCGCCGGGCGCGGGCTCCAGGGCCCACAGGGCCCGGTCCACCCCCCGATGGGCCGTGTGACAGGGCCCGCAGGGCCCCAGGGGGTCGGGCGGATCCGTGGGGATGTCGTGGGGCGTGCCCCGCACGGCGGCCTCGGCCGGGTGGCACCGGGCGCAAAGCGTCCCGTCGGAGGCCGGAACCCGGAGGAACGCGGGGATCCGCTCCCCGGCCGGGTCCCACCGGCCGTGGAGGTCGTGGCAGGTGGAGCATGTGAGGGTCCGGCCGGCCCGGCCGCCCAGGGGATCGTAGAGCGGGAGATCCCCCGGCTCCATCCCCTCGGGCAGCACCGCGTTCACCGGGTGGGAGCCGGGGCCGGCATGGGGGAGGGGTCCGTCGGCCGGCGGGCCGTGGCACCCGGAGCACTTCCGGTCGTTCCAGGTGCCCGACGCGCCCTCCCGCAGCTTCCACAGGAGGGGCTCCCCCTCGCGGGCGTGCTGGGGATGGCAGACGTCGCAGGCCGACCCCTCCCCGCCGGCTCGGGGGTCGTGGGCGCTCCCCAGGAGCGGGGCCTTGTCGCCGTGGCACACCAGGCACAGCCGCGGGGGATCCCGGGGTTCCAGCCGGAACGCCCCGGGGCGGTGGACGTCGTGGCAGGTGGGGCATGCCATGAACCCGAAGGGGTTCCGGCCGCCCTCCCTGTCGAAAAGGGGAAGCCGGTCGCCCAGACCCTTCCAGGCCGGGGGGCCTTCGGCGGTGTGGGCCGCAAGGCTCCGGATCTCGTCCCCGTGGCACCCCCGGCACCGGGCCTCCGCGGGGCCTTCCGTAGGCCGGCCGTGGGCCGGGTGGCACGTGCCGCAGCCCTCGACCCCGCCGTGGGGCCGCTTCGCCGCCTCTTCCTTGTCGGGGTGGCAGGCGAGGCAGGTGCCCTCCCCCTGCCGCACCGGTGCCCCCTGCCGGTGGGGATCGTGGCAGGTGGGGCAGGCCACGGCGCCCCGGGGGGCCTCGATCCCCCCGGGACCGAACACCGGCAAGCCCGGCCGGGCCTCCGCGGCCGCCGCCGGATGGAGCTGTCCCCCGTCGTGGCATACGGCGCACCGGGCCGCCGCGGGTTCCGGGGCGTGGATGCGGTGGCAGGCGCCGCACCCCTCGGCCCCGCCGTGGCCTTTCCCCCCGTGCTCGGCCCCGTGACAGTCGGTGCAGTCCGTCTCGTCCGGGGCGTTCCCGTGGGCCCGGTGGCAGGTGGTGCACCCGAGCACCCGGCCGCCGGCCAAGGGCACGGCCACCGGGTGCGCCCCGGCGTTCGCCGGCACGAAGGGGTTCTGGTCGGTGTGACAGTAGAGGCACCGCACCCCCGGCGCCCCCCCGAGCAGGGGGTCCAGCGCCGCCCCGTGGGCCCGGTGGCAGGTGGCGCAGCCCATCCGGCCGGCACCGTGGGTGGGAAGGCCGCGCCGGGCCAGCACCACCGGATCGGCCCCGGCGGGAACGGGATCCCGGTGGGGGCCCGGCAGATCGGCGTGGCATCCGGCGCACAAGAGGTTCCCCTCCAGCGGGGCCCGGAGAAGCCCCGCCGCGCTCCCTTTCGGCTTCACCGGGTCGTGGGCCGCGTGGCACTCCGAGCAGTAGGGGGTGGCGGCCGGGTGGTGCCCCGGGCCCTCACTCCGCTCGTGGCATGCCAGGCAGGGCCTTCCCTCGGCCAAAAACGGCGCCTCGGTGTGGGGCCTATGGCAGGCGCCGCACCCGGCCTCCCGGTGGGCGTCCAGGGGTTCGGTGGGGCGGTGGCACACCCGGCACAGATCGTCGCGGCCCCCGCCGTAGGGAGCCACCAGCAGGGCCCGGCCCGCGCCGCCGTGGACCCGGTGGCAGGTGGCGCACACGATCCGCCCCCCCTCGGTCCGGCCCCCCAGGCCGGCGACCCGGGCGGCGAGATCGGCGGGCAGCACCCTTCCCCGGTGCCGGTCGCCCCGGCCGGGGTGGCACGAGGCGCAGGGCTCGTCGCCCCCGGGCAGCACCCGGAGCCACCGCCGGCCGGCCTCCCCCTCGGCGTGGGGGGAATGGCAGGTGCCGCACTCGATCCGGCCCCGGTAGAGCTTGAAGGGATCCGGCAGTTCCCGGCCGGCCGGCACCCCCGCCGGGTGCTGCGCGCCCCGCCCCAGGACCCGGCGGCTGTCCACCACCGAACCGTTGTGGCACGAACGGCACACCCGTTCCTGGGCCGCTTCGTCGCCCAGGAGCACGTCCCGGTCGGCCCGCAACAGATCGAACGCCGCCCGGTCCCGGGAGGGGTGGCAGGCCACGCACGGCCAGTCGTCCACGGCCGCGGCGAAGACCGCGGCCGGCCAGAGGAGTAGAAGGGCGAGGAGCCGGATCATCCGGAGGCCGGGGCCTCCCGCTTGAAGATGAAGAACGCGCCCCGCACCTCGCCCTGGGGCGTGGTGTAGGGGATGGTGGTCACGAGCTCCCACCCCTCCTCCCCGGCCCGTTTCACCTTGGCCAGGTCCAGGGCCTCCTTGGGCAGCCCGCCGAACGGCTCCGGGTTGGGGACGAAGATCTGGCCGTACTCCCATCTTCGGCTCAAAGGATCACCTCCGGGTGTCAGTCTGGGAAGCTGGAAAGTTAGGAAGCCGGGAAGCTGGAACGCTGTGAACCCATCAGAAGCCGTTCTAGTGGCCCGTCTCGCCAAAAAACATGCAAATTGCGGCGGTGGGGCTGGGGGTCCGACGAAGCGCGACGGCCGAGCAGCTCGGGCCACCCGGCGCCAGGGGAGCGGCCGCGGCGCGTGCCCTCACGCGCCGCAGCGGACCGCGCCGAGGCGGCCCCTGCGGGGCCGTTCAGCGAAGGAGGGGCCCCCAGCCCCACCCCTTGGGGAAACTACGGGATTTCGGGAACGCATCATTAGATCGCCGCCGCTCACAGGGGGATCAGCAGGCCGGGGACGGACCTTCCCGTCAACGGCTGCCCGCCCCGGGAAGCACCTTCCAGACCCGGCCGGCCGAGGCGTCGAGAACCCACAGGCCGTCGCGCCACCGAAGCCGCAGGGGGTCCCCGAACCGCACCGTCCGGCCCTCGCACCGGACTGGACCAGCAGAGCGGCCGGGGTCGAGGAGCACCACGCACCCCGTGACCCCGTCCGACACCCAAACCCGCCCGCTCGGGTCCACCGCCACCCCCGTGGGCCGGGTGAGCCCGGTCCCGCCGAGGTCCACGGGCCCCACCAGGGCGCCCGTCGGGGCGAAGCTCCACACCCCCGGCCCGGCCGGGTCGGTCACATAGGCCTCCCCCGACGGCCCCACGGCCACGGAAAACGGCGCCCGGGCCCGGCCCGCGAGATCGGTCCAGGCCAGGAGCGCCCCGTCGTACGCGAACAGGAACACCCGGGGCGGGTCCCGGTCCACCACCCAGGCGATCCCGTCCCGGGCGTCGAGCCCCACCGGTTCGGCGGGCGGGGGATCGGTCGCCAGGGGAGCCTCCCGGCGGCCGCCGGGGCCGTGGGTGACCAACCGGAACGAGCCCGTCTCCCCCACGAGTGCAACCACAACCCCATCGGGGTCGGCGGCCACGAGCCGCGGCCGACCGTTCTCCACCGGCTCCAGCCCGTCGCCCGTCCGGCCCCGGACGAGCCGGCCCCCCAGGTCCTCCACGGCCCACACCGCCCGGTCCGAGGCCACGGCGAAGGATCGGGGTTGGTCGAGCCGGGGCAGGGGGACCTCCAGGGTCCGGACGGACGCGCCCGGGTCCCCCCCCGCCGCGGCGGCCCAGGCCAAAACCGCCCCGACCAGCGAAAGCAGGCGCCCCGGCCTCACCGGCCGCCCTCCAGCCACCGGAGCACGGCCAGGTCCTCGAGGAGCCGGCGGCGGTACGGATCGTAGAGGCTCGGCCCGGCGAGCCAGGGGCTGCCCCGGCGGTGGCACTCGGTGCACCCCGGCCCCCGGACCCGGAACCGGGCGTCCGGGCCCGGGCGGTCCACCGGCCGCCACCCCTCGGGGCCGCGCACCCCCAAGAACACCCGGCCGTCGGCGCGCCCCGGCACGAGCCGGGGGCCCGAGAGGTGGCACACCCCGCAGTCGAGCCCCACCCGGTGCAGGTTCCAAAACGCCCGCAGCCGGCCGTCGCGGCCGTGGGCGGCGGCCGGGTGGCACCGGGTGCAGTACCCCCCGGGTTCCTCGATCCGGGCCCGGTCGTAGGCGTGGAAGGGGGAACGGAGGACCCGGGCCTCCGGCCGGATCCCCGTAGGGCCGACCGCCCCGGGCCAGCGGGCGAACCCGAGGGCCGCCACAGCCCAGCCGGCGAGGAGGGCGAGCGAAGCGACCCGCCGCACCCAGGCGCTACCCACGGTCCACCCCCAGGGAGGAAAGGAGCTCCCGGGCCCTCGGGGCGGCCGGGCTGAACGGGTCTTGCTCCAGAAACCGCTCCAGGGTCTCCCGGGCGTCGGCGGTGCGCCCGGCCTTGGCGTACACCGCGCCCAGGTTGAACAGCGCCTGGGAGTAGCCCGGGTAGAGGGCCAGGGCCTCCCGGTAGGCCGCCGCGGCCTTGTCCCACCGCCCCTCCCGGGCCGCCTGGTTCCCCCGGGCCAGGAGGTCCTCCACCGAGGGCGGCCGCGGCTCCTCCTCCGCGGGCCGCTCCATCTCCTCCACCCAGGCCGGCCAGGCCCGGGCGGCCAGGGCCCACGGCACTCGGCCCGTGATCCAGGCCGGGTTCCAGGGAAGCTTCTCGGGGGCGAGGAGGGCGAAGTAGAGGTGCCAGCCCAGGGGTAGGAGGAGGCCGAGGCCCAGGGCGCTGTGGAGCCGGGCGGCCCGAACCAGATTCGCCGGCCCCACGCCCTCCACCACACCCCCGGGGTGGGCCACGGCCCACCCCGTGATCCAGAGGCCGAGGAGGCCGATCCAAAACCCCAGGTACCCGAACCGCTCCCGGTGGGAGAATCGGCCCCGGGGCGGCGGTTTCGCCCACGGCAGACACGCCCGCACCAGGTCCGCCAGGTCGCCGGGTCGGGGCACGAGGCCCCACGGGTTTCGGCCCTCGAGCCACCACAGGGCCACCCGCACGAGATGGAGCCCGGCCGCGAGCGCGACCAGGAAGGCCGAGACCCCGTGGAGGAACCCCGGATCCACGGGCCAGCCGGCCCCGAGCGCCGGGGTCTCCAGGGCGGGCCCGGTGGCGAGGGCCCCCAGCACGCCCACGGCGGCCAGGAGGTGCAACCCCCGGTCCACCGGGTCGAGCACCTCCACGCTCCGAGGGCGCGGGCGGGTCACGGCCGCCTCCCCAGGGCGTGGAGCCCCAGCATCAGGGCCACGGCGGCGCCGGCCCACCCCAGGCCCCGGGCCGCCCCGCCCCAGGCCCGGACGTCGGACCTCCGGTCGTGGTCGAAGAGCTCCCGGAACCCCTCCCCCGCGTCCGGATGGCAGGCCGCGGCGCCGCAGGCCTCCCGGGCCTGGGGGCCGGCTTCCACCCCGTGGACCCCGTGACAGGCCGAGCATCCAGGGGCCCGTTCTCCGGCCTCGGCATGGCCGCGCACCCCGAAGGCGCCCGCCGTGTCCGGGTACCGGGCCAGGGGTTCCGTGGCCTGGGGATGGCACCCCTGGCACAACGCGTCCGGATCCTCGGGGAGCCCCCCGCCCCCGTGGCAGGCGAGGCACGGGGGATCGGCCAGGCCGGCGTGGACCCCGGCCTGCTCGGCGGCGGACAGCGCCGCGTGGCTCGCGTCGGGCACGTGGCAGGGGAGATCGCAGCGCACCCGCACCTCGCCGTGGGGAACCCCCTCGGCCCCCTTGTGGCAGTCGGCGCAGGCGAGCCGGCCGTGGACCCCCGAAGCATAGGCTTCGGCGTGAATCCAGAGCTCGCGGCCCGGCGCGTCGAACCCGGCCACGCCGTGGCACTCCAGGCACGGGTCGGGTCCCGCCGCCCTGCCCGCGGCGGCGGACACGAGCGTGACCACCGCCACGATAAGGACCCGGCTACTCGATCTCAAACAGCACGTCCACATGGATCTCGGCCTCGCGCCGGTCGAAGGGCCAGCCGGCCACGGATTCGGTCACGGCCCGGACGAAGGGGGCGTAGAGCTCCCGCTCGTCCGCGGTGGCCGGGGCCTTGAGTTGGGTGCGCACGATCCGGCCCGCGGCGTCGGTCCACACCCGGTACCAGACCCGGCAGATCCCCTTTTGGAGCTCCCGCCGGTGGAACCGAAGGTCCGGGTACGGGATCGGCGGGTGGATCTCCTCGATCCCGGTCGGGGGGTACGACACCACGGTGACCCGGATTCGGGGGTCGAGGTACCCCTCCTCCCCCCCGCCACCCGCTCCGCCCGCCCCCTCGCCCTCTCCGGCCCCCTCGACCCCTCGGCCCCGGGCGGCCTGGCGCTCGGCCAGGGCCTCCCCCCGGGCCTCCAACTCCGCCACCACCGCAGACCACTCGTCAGGCCTGGGCTCGGGCCGGACGTCGGCCGGCGGAGGCGCGGGCGGTTTCGGCTCGGCCCGGCTCTCGGCCACCGGCGCGCCGGGCTTTCGCACCTCGGGCTCGGGGAGGCCGGGCCGGGGCACCGCGCCCGCGGGCGGCCGTTCGGACGGGGCCTCGCGCGCTCGCTCGGCCGCCGGCGCCTTGCGACGCGCCTCGGCCCGGTTCACAGGGGCGGGCGGGGCCTCGGCCGCCCCCGTGCCCGCCCGGGGGGGCGGCTCGGGCCGGGGCGGCGGGGGCGGGGGCGGCACGTAGGGCCGCACCCGGAGCGCCCGGCGCACCCGCGCCTGTTCCAACACCGGCCGGTAGGCCACGTCGGGCCCCCACAGCACCAGGGCATGGATCCCCGCGGCCAGGGCGAGGCCCAGTCCCACCCCGAACCGGTGGAGCCGGGCCTCCCGGGGATCGGATCCGGGAACGGATCTCACCCGCCGCCCTCCGGCTCGGGCGCGGTGGGCAGGGCCACGTCGGTGATGCCGGCCTGGAGGAGCTCGTCCATCACGTCGGCCACCCGTCCGTAGGGCACTCGCCGGTCGCTTCGCACCACCACAGGCCGGCGGGGGTTTCTTCGGCGGGCCTCCGCCACCCGGGCTCCCAGGTCCTCCAAGGCCACCGGTTTGCCGTCCAGGTGCACCGGTCCCTCGGCCGGGATCGTGATCACCACCTCGCGCACCTCCACCGGCTCGCCCACCTTGGTCTCCGGCAGCTCGATCAGAAGGCCCCGGTCCACACTGAACACCGTGGTCAGCATGAAGAAGATGATGAGCAGGAAGGCGATGTCGGCCATGGAGGCCATGGGCACCCCCTCGTCGTCGGCCGGCAGGCGGCGCTTAAATCTCAAGGTACTCGCCTCCGATCTCGTACCGGGCGAGGCTCCGGGCCTGGCGCTCCTCGGCCTCCTCCAGGGCCTCGAGGAACCGGATCGACCCCTCCTCGAGCTCCATCACGAACCGGTTCACCTTGCCCACGAACAGGGCATGGCAGAAAAACGCCGGGATCGCCACGGCCAGGCCGGCCGCCGTGGTGATCAGGGCCTCGGAGATCCCCAGAGCCACGTTGGCCGGGTCGCCCAGGCCCGCCCGCCCCATGGCCTCGAACGCCTTGATCATGCCCGACACCGTGCCGAAGAACCCCACGAGCGGCGCGGTCTTGGCCACGGCCTGGAGGAACACGAGTCCGCGCTCAAGCTTCGCTACCTCCAGGTCGCCCCGGGCCTCGATGGCCTTTTCCACCTCGGTCCGGCCCCGGCGGATCCGCTCGATCCCGGCCGTGAGAATCCGGGCCATGGCCCCCCCGCCCTTGCGGGCGATCTCCAGGGCCTCCTCGTACCGCTGGGCCTCCAGGGCCGCGGCGATCCGCGCCGTGAAGGCCTCGGTGTCGGTGCGGGCCTGGTAGAGCACCAGGAGCCGCTCCACCACCACGGCAAGCCCGGCCACCGAGAGCCCGGCCAGCACCCACATGGCCGGCCCGCCCTTTTGAAACAGTTCCCACATGTACGGATCTCTCCTTTTCAGACGGCTGGGCGGCGAGGCGGCTGAAGCTCTTCGGGACTCCAGCGTCCCTGCCCGGCGCAGCCTGTGGGAGCGGCCTCCAGGCCGCGACACCTGCCCCGGCCGGCCTCTCCGGCCCGGATCGCGGCGGTCACGCCTCTCCCGCAGGCCCCGGCCCCGAGGGGGCTTGCCCCCGCCCAGCCGCCCAGCCGCCCAGCCGCCCAGCCGCCTGCCGCCCAGCCGCCTGCCGCCCAGCCGCCCAGCCGCCTAGCTGCCTAGCTGCCCAGCCGTCCAGCCGCCCAGCCTCCCTCAGTCGTACCGCGCGTGGCAGGGGGTGCAGAGCTCGGCGAAACTCGGCACCCGCCAGGCCTTCTCCTCCCCGGCACCCAGGGCCGCCTCGCCCCGGACCGCGCCCTTCTCGTGGGGGTTGTGGCAGGTGGTGCACACGATCTGGCCCTCGTGGAGCGGAAGCCGCACCCGGTGCCGCTCCTCGTAGGCGTGGAGTTTCTTCTCCATCGGTTCGGGCATCTCCACGAGGTGGTTCACCGTGGGGTGGGGCGCCGGATCGTGGCACCCCATGCACAGTTCCAGGGGAGAGTGGAGAAACGCGAGCGCCCCGGGCCCCTCCTCCCCCGGCCGCTTCCGGTGGCAAAACACGCAACTCGTGCTCACCAGCCGGCCGTCGTCGGTGACCTGGTCGTGGGGGTTCAGTGCCCCCGCCCCGGCCCGGGGATGGCACCGGTAGCAGAACTCCGTGGGGGTCAGATACGGCCCGCCCCGGAGGAACCGGGGATTCCGGGGGTCGATCCGCTCGGTGCAGGGCTCGTCGTGGCAGGTGGAGCAGGTGATCTTTCCCTCGGGCCCGAGGGGGAGATCCTGGAAGTCCATGGGATAGGTGCGTTCGGTGGAGGCCACCCCCACGGGGTGGATCTTCTCGTGGCCCCCGGTGTGACAGCGCACGCACCGCGCCGTGGCGTCGGGATCGAGGAACACCGGCTCGGACCCGGGGGCCGGCTCCCCCGGGTGGCAGGCCCGGCACCCGGCCCGGTTCCCGTGCACGAAGCTCGCCGGGCTTTGGGCGGCGAATCGCAGGTAGGCCTTCCGCACGGCGGACGGCCCCACGTCCTCAGAGTGGAGGTCGTGGCAGGTGAAACACGCGGGCTCCCCGTCTGCGAGCGGGAGCCCGGCCTCCTCCAGATCGGCCGTGGGGTCGGCCGCCCCAAGCACAAGCGGGTGTTCCTCGCTCCCTCCCGGGTGGCACAGCCCGCAGGCGGCCTCGATGCGGTCCGGGCCCGCCGCTCCCCCGTCCAGGGTGCGAAACGTCATCTGCCCGGGCGGGGTCTGGGCCGGATCCTCCAGGTGGCAGAAGAGGCAGGCGATCGCGGTGTGGGGGTTCTTGGGCCGGTTGGCCGGGGCCGGTGCGCCGGCCTCCAGGCGGTTCCGGGCGGCCTGGAGGCCCTGGTCGTCGGGGGCCACCACCACGAAGAACCGAAAGCTCTCGTCCTTGTGGCACACCCGGCAGGTCTTGGGCAGGAGGTCGTGGGCCGGGTCGGACGGCTCCACCAGACGGTACGACACGTCGCTGGCCCGGGCCGGGCCGGCCAGGCAGGCCAGCAAAAACAAGACGGCCAGGGGCGTTCTCATGCGGCGCGGTTCCTCCCGAAACCGAACGTCCGCCGAAACCCCTGGCCTCTTCGCCCGAAACGAAAAACGGCGGGGGAAAGATGGTCGGGACGACTGGATTCGAACCAGCGACCTTCTGCTCCCGAAGCAGACGCGCTACCAGACTGCGCCACGTCCCGACGCTTCCCGCTCACCGTTTCTCCGGCCTCAACCGGAAGGCGGATTCTACCCACAACGCGACTCCCGTTTCAAGCTCCCCTCGGTCTCAACCGCATTCCGCCGCGCCCGTCGCGGGCCCTCCGGCAGCGCCGGCCCCCGAGACAAGCCTACCGGGACTCGCCTGGGGCCCTCCGGACCGGCACGCGAACGTGAAGGACCGTGAGGCCTCCCTCGGTGTCGAGCAGAAGGTACCGGGCCTCGGCCCCGCCCCCGGCCGGCCCCGGGTTGAGGAGCAGCCGGTCCCTCACCTCCCGGGTCAGGGGCTCGTGGGTGTGCCCCACCAGGAGCACCCCGGCCTCCACCAGGGCGAACACCTCATCGAGTTCCCCGTCCGGGGTGCCGGCGTCCAGGGGGCGCCAGGCCTCCCGGGGGTCGGCGTGGCACAGGGCGAGCGCCACGCCGCCGTCCTCCACCCGGATCCAGGCGGGCAGATCCGTGGGGTCGGCTTCCCCCCGCACCCCGACGACGCCGGCCTCCCGAAGCCGGGCCCAGACCACGGCCCCCTCGGGACCGCCCCCCATGTCCCCCAGGTGGAACAGGGCCTCGGCGCCCCGCCGCCGGGCGTCCTCCAGGATCGCCTCCAGGGCGGGGAGGTCGCCGTGGAGGTCGGCGAAGGCCGCGATCCGCACCCCGATCACCGGCCCTTCAGGTGCCGGAGGGCGTCCATGCCGGCCACGGCGCCGTCGCCCACGGCCGTGGCCACCTGGTGGAACCGCCGGCGACGCACGTCGCCCACGGCGTAGACGCCGGGCACGCTCGTCTCGCAGTCCTCCCCGACCACGACGTACCCCGCCTCGTCGAGCTCCAGCACGCCCCGCAGGAAATCGGTGCCCGGCAGTTTTCGGCCCGAGAAGATGAACACCCCGTCCACCGAGAGCTCCCGCTCCCCGCCCGAGGCGCGGTCCTCGATCCGGAGCCCGGTCACCCCCTGGTCGTCACCCCGCACCTCGAGGGGCTTCGCGTTCGGCACCACCTCGACCTTGGGGTGGGCCAGGAGCTCCTGACGCAGCTCGCTCGTGGGTTTGAGATCGGCCGTGGGGATCACGAGGTACAGGGGGTCGGCGAACCGGCTCAGGAAGTGGGCCTCTTCCATGGCCCACTCGCTCGCCCCCACCAGCGCCACGGGCCGTCCCCGGTAGAGGGCGCCGTCGCAGGTGGCGCAGTAGGAGACCCCCCGGCCGAGGTACTCCTCCTCCCCCGGCACCCCGAGCCGCTGCACGAGCCCGGTGGCCACCACCACCACCCGGGCCCGGAACGGGAACCCCGAGACCAACACCTCCTTTTCGTCCCCGTCGACCCGCAGCGCCTCCACCCGGCCGAACTGGATCTCGAGCCCGAACCGGCGGGCCTGCTGCTCCATGCGGTCGATGAGCTCCCGGCCGCTGATCCCCTCGGGGAATCCGGGGTAGTTCTCCACATGGGCCGTCTGGGCGATCTGGCCGCCCAAAAGGGCCTGCTCAAGAAGCAGCGTCTTCCGGCCCGCCCGGGCCAGGTACATCCCCGCGGTGAGGCCCCCGGGCCCACCGCCGATCACGATGGCATCGTAGGCGTCGCTCATGTCGTGTCCCCTCTCCCCCAGTCGGTGGTCTCATTGCCACACTAAAACCAACGGAAGTATTGTCAAAACACCCTCGTCGACACGGAAACCCGCGCGCGGGGGGGGGGCTGGTGGAGAGCCGGGTGCGGCCCCTTACTTCGCCGCGCCCTCACCACGCCCGGATCGCTTTGGAAGATCCGAAACGTCCGCCACCGCCGCCCCGACCTGCCGAGCCGACAACGGCATGGAAAGGCGCGGCGATCGGGTGCCGCACTCGCGCCCGGCCGGAACCAGGCCCCCACCCGCCCCCGGCAATACGTTTGAAGGTATCAATACTCGGGCGGCCAAACGGCCTGCCGGACCGCCAGGCGTGGCTCCTGCAGGAGCCGGACGCCGCAGGCACGGCCGGAAGCAGGCCCCATGCCCTCGCGGTCTCCTTGCGCGCCTCTATTGGCGCCGGGTTCATAGACGGTCCCCCCGGGGACCAGGCGCCCTCACTCCCGCGGGTTCTCGGTCCGGTAGGCGTTGACGAAGGCCCGGGTCAGATCGCGGGCCGCGGCCAGCACCGCGTCGGCCGCCCGTCCGCTCATCTGGGCCAGCACCGCCGACTCCCGCCAGGTGACCGCCCGCACCGGAACGCCCCGGGCCGTGGTCACCGGCTCTTCCAGGGCCAGGTCCACGGCGCAGGCGAACAGGCCCGCCCCCCGCAGCTCAGTGGCCCGGGCGCGAACCACCAGCGCCGCGTCCCCTGCGGCCGGGGCGAGTCCGGCCGCCTCCAGTTCCCCCCGCACCGCCCCGGCCAGGGCCTCCCGGGTGAGCCCCGTCCGCTCGAGGGCCGCCGGCACCTCGGCCGCCGCGACCCGGGGCGGCTCAAGCCCCCGAAGCGCCTGCTCCTGCCCCCGCACCGGTGTCGCCAGGCACAGGAGCGCCGCCGCCAGCGCAAGCCACCGTTCCATGGTCACCCCTCCTCTCGTCCCCCGCCAAGTACACGGTCTGGGTGGGGAACGCGAACTCCACCCCCTCCTCGGCGAACACCCGCTGGATGCCGTGGAGCACCTCGTTTCCGTACCGGAGCGAGGTGGCCCAGTCCGGCAGATGGGCCTGGAACCACACCCGGATCACCTTGGAGTACCGATCGAGCCGGTCCAGATAGATCCAGCACATCTGGGGGTTTACCTCTGGAAGGCCCAGCACGTAGGCCCGGAGCCGCTCGGCCAGGTGCTGGAGCCGGTCGGCCGGCACCTCGTAGGGCACGTCCAGGTCCCACTTGTACATGAATTTGGTGCGGCCGAAGTAGTTCTTGACCGCACCCTTCACGAAGTCGGCGTTGGGGATGGACACGGTGGTCATGTCGGAGAAGAGCTCGAGGTAGGTCCGGAACAGCCCGATCTTGGTGACCGTGCCCGACCACGGGCCGAAGGCGATGAAGTGGCCCTCGTCGAAGATGCCGGTGCCGTAGATGTAGAGCCGGCCCACCAGGTTGGCGAGCGGCTCCTTCACCGCGACCACCAGGGCGATCCCGCCGATCCCGAGGCTCGCCCAGATCGCCTTGAGGTCCACCCCCAGGTTGGAGAGCACCGTGAGGAAGCCCAGGATCCATAGGACCATGTTGGCCACCTCGCGGATCTGCTTCTCCACCCGGGCCACGGTGCGGCGCCGGTCCTCCAGGTCCTCCACCCCGCGGGCCTCGAGCCGGTCCAGGTACGCGCGGGCCCCCACCTCGACCAGCCCCTGCACGAACCGGATCGCGATGGCGAAAAAGAGCACCACCGCCACCACCACCAGAACCCGGTCGATCCAGCCGGAGAAGGGATCGGGGATCCGGAGGTTCGCCTTGGCGAGCCACACCCCGCCCAGCAAGAACAGGTGGACGGCCGGCGAGAGCACCCGGCCCACCAGAAGGTCGTCGAGCCGGGTACGGCTCTTCTCGGCCCACCGGGCCAGATAGCGCTCCAGCACGAACCGGCCCACCCGCCCCAAGACGGCCGCGGCCACAACAATGCCCAAGGCCACCAGGTAGGCGCGCACGGTGTTCCCCAGAACGGATGCGTCCAGCCCCGGCATCGATCTCCTCTCTCCTCCACGGGGGCCCGGTCCTCCGGCGGCCGATCAAAGCACACGGCGGGCCGAGTGCGCAACCGGGCGAGGGGCGTCGGCCGCTCGGGGGCGTTGGCAATACCAACGGAAGCGTTGCCAGATCCCGGGCGTTCACAAGGGAACCGGCGGGTGGGGGGCTGGTGGAGAGCCGGGCGCGGCCCCTCACCTCGCCGCGTCCTCACCAAGCCTGAATCGCCTCGGAAGTTCCGGAACTTCCGCCACCGGCGCCCCGGCCTACCGAGTAGCCGCCGGCATGCGAAGGCGCGGCGATCGGGTGCCGCACTCGCGCCCGGCCGGAGCCAGCCCCCCACCCGCGTGCGGCAACAGCTTCGTAGGCCTCCGTTAGGTCTCGCGACCCTCGACCAGCCGGGCGATCGGAACGTCGGCCTCGGGCATGGGGTAGCGGGGGAGTTCCGGCGGGGTGGCCCAGGCCACGGCCTGGCCGTGGAGCCCCCGGGGCTCGCCCTCGACCAGGCGGCAGGTGTAGGCGGTCATGCGGATGGCGATGTGGGGGTAGCGGTGCTCCACGGTGGCGAGCTCGTCGCCCACCTCGATCCCGATCCCGAGCTCCTCCCGGAGCTCCCGGGCGAGGGCCTGCTCCGGGGTCTCCCCGGGCTCCACCTTGCCCCCCGGGAACTCCCACAGCCCCGCGTGGGCCCCCGAAGGGCGTTGGGCCAGGAGCACCCGCCCGTCGCCGCGGCGTACCACGGCCGCGACGACGGGAACCCAGTCGGTCGGTCTCACGTGGCGAGTTCCGGCAGGTTCTTGAAGTAGTCCAGGGCCTCGGGGTTCGCCAGGGCGTCGCGGTTTTTCACCTCCTCGCCGTGGACGATCTTGGTGACCGCGATCTCCACCTTCTTGCCGTTGAGGGTGCGCGGGATGTCGGGCACCTGGATCACCTTGGCCGGCACGTGGCGCGGGGTGCAGTTGGTGCGGATCTGGGTCTTGATCTTCTTCACCAGCGCCTCGTCCAGGGTGAGCCCGGGCCGGAGCACCACGAACAGGATCACCCGGACGTCGTCCTCCCACTTCTGGCCGATGACCAGGGAGTCCACCACCTCGTCCAGGGCCTCCACCTGCCGGTAGATCTCGGCCGTGCCGATCCGCACCCCGCCCGGGTTCAGGGTCGCGTCGGACCGGCCGTACACGATCACCCCGCCCCGGGGGGTGATCTCGATGTAGTCGCCGTGGCGCCACACCCCGGGGAAGTACCGGAAGTAGGCGTCCAGGTACTTCTCGTTGCCCGGGTCGTTCCAGAAGTAGATCGGCATCGAGGGGAAGGGCGCGGTGCACACGAGTTCGGCCTTCTCGCCGATCACGGGCTTTCCCTCTTCGGTCCAGGCCTCCACCTTCATGCCGAGGCCGCGCTTTTGGATCTCGCCGGCGTACACCGGGTCGATGGGCGAGCCCAGCATAAAGCACGAGATGATGTCGGTGCCGCCGCTGATGGAAGCGAGCTGGAGGTCCTGTTTCACCTCCTGGTACACCCACTCGAACCCGTCCTCGGAGAGCGGCGAACCGGTGGAGCACACGGCCTTGAGGGGGGTGAGGTCGAAGTCCCGGCCGGGGTGCACGTCGGACTTCTGGCACAGGCTGATGTACTTGGCGCTCGTCCCGAACACCGTGAGCTTTTGCTCCTCGGCCATCTTCCACAGGACGTTCATGTCTGGGTAGGCCGGGCTGCCGTCGTAGAGCACCACCTTGGCCCCGACGAACAGGGCGCTCACCAGCCAGTTCCACATCATCCACCCGCAGGTGGTGAAGTAGAAGATCGCGTCACCGGGCTTTAGATCGGTGTGGAGGATGTGCTCCTTGGCGTGCTGGATCAGGGTGCCCCCCGCGCCGTGGACGATGCACTTGGGCACCCCCGTGGTGCCCGAGGAGTACATGATGTACAAGGGGTGGTCGAAGGGGAGTTGGGCGAACTCCACCTCGGCCGCGTCGTTCGCCAGCGCGTCGGCCCAGAGCACCCCCTTTCCGCCCAGCACCGAAAGGTCGGGCGAGTCCGAGACGAACGGGACCACCACGATCCGCTCCACCGCCGGAATCTCCCGGGCCACCTCGGCCACCCGTCCCAGGGAGTCGAAGGCCTTCCCGTTGTAGAAGTACCCGTCGCAGGTCACGAGCACCTTGGGCTCGATCTGGCCGAACCGGTCCATCACCCCCTTGAACCCGAAGTCCGGGCTGCACGAGGACCAGATCGCGCCCATGCTGGTGGCCGCCAGCATGGCCACCACGGTCTCGATCCGGTTCGGCATGAACCCGGCGACCCGGTCGCCCTCCTTCACCCCGGCCTCCTTGAGGAACCGGGCCATCTTGGCCACCAGCCCGTACAGCTCGGCGTAGGTGACCCGGGAGTGCTCCTCGCCGCCCTCGCGCACGAACACCAGGGCCGGCCGGTCGTCCCGGTGCCGGAGCAGGTTCTCCGCGAAATTAAGCCGGGCCCCCCGGAACCACTTGGCCCCGGGCATCACGGGGTTTTCGAGCACCGCCTCGTAGGGGGTGGAGTGCCGGATGCCCACGAACTTCCACACGCTCTCCCAGAACGCCGGGATCTCCCGGATCGACCAGTCGTAGAGGTCGTCGTAGGTCTTGAGGTCGAGCCCGTGCTGCTCGTTCACCCAGCGGATGAACCGGGTCAGGTTCGCCTGCTCGATGCGCTCGGGCGACGGGGTCCACAGGAGCTTGGCCATGGCGAGATTCCTCCTCTCTTCGAAATGGCGAAACCGACCTTCGAATCCGTCCCGATAAACGAAGTTTGACCATAACCAAACCACCGGTGGGGAGCAAGGGGTCCGAACCCGTGGCGGGCCGCGTTTCCCCCAGCTTGGTTCCCGCACTGCTCCCCCGGGGGTTGACACCCCCCGGCCGCCCCCTGTATCTGATTTTGCCTCTTACTTGCAATATCGTCATGCGGGAGGGAAGGGCATGAAGGTCTTCTGCCACCACGTCTATGAGTACAAAAAGGGCCTCCGGAACCTGGTGCTGCACACCACCCGCGGGGCCCACCGACCCGAAATCGAGGAGAAGCTCACCCGCGAAGGCATCCCGTACCTCATCCACCCCCTGGGCAACGGGAACATCAACGTGTTCTTCGGAAACGAGCTCTGCATCGAGGTCGTGCGCCGGATCGCCGACAAGCGGCTCTCGGATCTTACCGATGAGGAGGACTTCATCCTGGGGATCATGCTCGGGTACGACCGGCTCCAGCAGTGCGCCCGGTACCTCAAGCGAAAGCGCAAAGAAGACGTGGGCGAACTGGCGGGCTGATCCTGCGCCGCGAAGGAGGAGCCGGATGTGCCTGGCTGTGATCGGGGGGATGAAACGGCTCGAGGCCCGCTACAGGGAGGTGGGCGAGGCGAGGTAAGGGGCCGCACCCGGCGCTCCACCAGCCCCCCACCCGCGGGTTTCCGCAGCAACGACGGGGATCTGGCAATATTTTCGTTGGTCTTAGTAGGGGCGAGCCCGTCTGGGGCCCCGAGTCTTGCCCTTCCACCCCGCCTCCGGTCGGGAACAAACCCCCTTTTCCTCCATTGCCGAACTCAATATTCCTTGACACCGGCGCCCCGGATCGGATATACGCAGCTGCAAGCCATTTGCAATTGCAGAACCAAGGGGTGGCTCTGCCCCCCGTTCGCCAAACCCGACGAGGAGAGTTCCCATGTTCCCACTGGCACTTCTGAGCCCCGGAGACCGCGCGCGGATCTCGCGGTTGGCGCCGCCCCCCACCGGCACGTCCTCGTCCGCCGATCGCACGCCCCCTTGGCACCGCCTGGAGAGCATGGGCCTTCGGGTCGGGGCCGAGGTGGAGGTGGTGTCCGGCGGCCGCAGCGACGCGCTGCTCCTCCGGGTGGACGAGACCCGCATCGCGCTCGGGCGCGGGGTGGCCATGCGAATCTTTGTCGAGAGGAGGCCGACATGAGGCTGAGCGATCTGAAACCCGGGCAGCGGGCCCGCATCGTGGCGATTGGCGCCGTCGGGCCCCTGCGCCGGCGGCTCATGGACATGGGGGTGATCGCCGGGGAGGAGCTTGCGGTCAAGAAGATCGCGCCCCTCGGGGATCCCATCGAGATCACGGTCAAGCGCTACCAGCTGTCGTTGCGGAAAAAGGAAGCCAGCGAAATCACGGTGGAGGTGATTCCATGAGCGCCCTTGGAAACGCCGCCCGGGCAGAGGACGACCGGGTCGTCCCCGTGCCCGAGCGTCCCATCGTGGTGGCCGTGGCCGGCAACCCCAACGCCGGCAAATCGACCCTGATCAACGCGGTCGCGGGCACCCGGCTCCACGTGGGCAACTGGCCCGGGGTGACCGTGGAGAAGAAAGAGGCCGAGTTCGAGTTCGCCGGCCGGCGCGTCCGGCTCGTGGACCTGCCCGGCACGTACTCGCTCTCGCCCTACTCCCTCGAGGAGGTGATCGCCCGGGACTACCTCGTCACCCAGCGGCCCGACGTGGTGGTGAACGTGGTGGACGCGACGAATCTCGAGCGGAACCTCTACCTCACGGTCCAGCTCCTGGAGCTCGGGATCCCGGTCGTCATCGCCCTCAACGTGTTTGACGAGGCGGAGGCCAAGGGGTTTCAGATCGACCTCGCCGCCATGGAAGAACGGCTCGGGGTGCGGGTGGTGCCCACGGTGGCGACCCGCAAGCGCGGGGTGAGCGAGCTCATGGAGGCCGTGCTCGCCGCGGCCTCCGACCCCAACGCGAACAAGCCCCGGCAGCTTTCGTACGGCCCGGACTTCGAGGAGGCCGAAAGGGAGGTCGCCGCCCGCCTTCGCGACCATCTGCCCGGGCAGGCCGAGCAGTACCCGGAGCGGTGGCTCGCCCTCAAGGTGATCGAGTCGGACCAGGACGTGCTCGAAAAACTCGCGCTTTCCCCTGACGTCCCCTGGCTCGGCGAGCCCCTGGAGCACCTCAAGAAGGCCCACGGCGAGGACCTGGAGGGGCTCGTGGCCGAGGCCCGGTACTCCCTGGCTGCCGGGCTCACCCAGGAGGTCCTAAAGCGGCCGGGGCTCCGGCGGGCCGACCTCACCGAGCGGATCGACCGGGTGGTCCTGAACCGGTTCCTGGGCCTCCCGATCTTCCTTGCCGCCATGTGGTTCGTGTTCAAGCTCACCTTCGACGTGTCCACCCCGTTTGCCGACTGGCTCGACGGGGTGCTGGCCGGCCCGGCCCGGCGGTGGGTGGAGGCCGGCCTCCAGGCGGTGGGGGCGCCCGACTGGACGGCGTCGTTGGCCCTCGACGGCATCTTGGCGGGTGTGGGTTTCGTGCTCGTGTTCGTGCCCGTCATCTTCGCCATGATGTTCTTCATCACGTTCCTCGAGGGGAGCGGCTACATGGCCCGGGCGGCGTTCGTGATGGACCGGGCCATGCACGCGATCGGCCTGCACGGCAAATCGTTCATCCCGCTGCTTCTGGGGTTCGGCTGCAACGTGCCCGCCATCTACGCCACCCGCACCCTCGACAGCGAGCGGGACAAGGCGCTGACCGCCCTGCTGGTGCCCCTCATGTCGTGCGGGGCCCGGCTTCCCGTGTACGTCGTGTTCGCGGCCGCGTTCTTTCCGGCGAACGCGGGCACGGTGATCTGGTCGCTCTACGTTCTCGGCATCGGGCTCGCGATCCTGATGGGTCTCGTGTTCAAGCGCACCCTGTTCCGTGGGCAGGCCCCGGTGTTCATCATGGAGCTTCCGCCGTACCGGATCCCCACCTGGCAGAGCCTCCTCATCCACACCTGGGAGAAGAGCAAACACTTCCTGCTCAAGGCGGGCACCTACATCCTGGCGGTATCGGTGTTCGTGTGGTTCTTGCTGAACCTCCCCTGGGGCGTGGAACACAAGCGCGACTCCTACCTGGGCCGGGCCGGGGCCGCGGTGGCCCCCGTGCTGGAACCCCTGGGATTCGGCACCTGGGAGGCGGCCTCGGCGCTCATCACCGGGGTCATCGCCAAGGAGATCGTGGTGGGGACCATGGGCGAGATCTACGCCCCCACGGCCTTTGCCGAGGAGGCGGGCGACGAACCCGCCCCCACTCTGGCCGAGGATCTCAAGGAGATCGGCACCTCCTTCGTGGACGCCGTCGTGGCGGCCGGCCAGAACGTGGTGTCCACCCTCGGGGTGGTGAGCCTCGCGGCCGAACCCGAGGACGAGGGATCGCCGCTCATCCGGGCCGTCCGCAACGCGTTCACCCCGCTGAGCGCCTACGCCTTCATGGCGTTCGTGCTCCTCTACATGCCCTGCGTGGTGGTCGCCATCGCCATGCGCCACGAGTTCGGAACCTGGAAGTGGTTCGGGATCGCGTTCGCGTACCAGACGGCGCTCGCCTGGCTCGCCGCCTTCGTCATCTACCAGGGCGGCAGGCTGCTCGGGCTCGGTGGCTGAGGAGGAGTCGAGAAATGACCGCGGTGGACATCGCCTGGATGATCCCGATCCTCGCCGGGGCCGGGTACCTGTTCTATCGATCCGTTTGGAAGAAGCGCGGCCATTGCCAGGGCTGCGACGGGGGCGGTTGCGGGGCGGCCCGGAGGGGCTCATCCGGCCGGCCGGGCTGTTGAGCCCGGCCTGGCCTCACGGCTGGGCCGTGCGGACCAGCCGGTCCGGGTCGAACCCGAGGGCCCGCACCCGGCCGAGGAGCCGCTCGTAGAGGGCCTCGTCCATGCGGGGGCTGCGGCTCAAGACCCACAGGTACTCCCGCGAGGGGGAACCCACGAGGGCGTACTCGTAGTCCTCCCCGAGATCGAGGATCCACTAGTGGTCCGTTTCATAAAAAGGTATGCAAATTGAGGAGCTGGGGCTGGGGGTTCCGACGAAGCGCGACGGCCGAGCAGCGCGGGCCGCCCGGCGCCAGGGCAGCGGCCGCGGCGCGTGCCCTCACGCGCCGCAGCGGACCGCGCCGAGGCGGCCCCTGCGAGGCCGTTCAGCGAAGGAGGGGCCCCCAGCCCCAGCCCTGGGGAAAACTACGGGATTTCGGGAACGCTTCACTAGGCGGCCCGGAAGGGCCAGAAAAAGCTCTCCTTGAGCTTGGCGGGCTCGGACGGGTCGGGCGCCCGGGCCCGGCGCCAGTTTCCCTCCGGACCCCGGCGGCACTCGTTCACGACCTCGACCACGCCGTCGGCCCGCAGTCTCACCTTCCGCGCCGTGTTCTCCGAGCTCAGGTACCGCACCCTCCCGAACACCGACCGCTCCGGGCCCGTGGGATCATCGGCTGGCCACCCGGGCCTTGAGGCGGGGCAGGACGCGGGGAAACGCGGGGTGGTCCCGGCCGCCCAGGAGCGCAAAGAGGAGGGTCTCGGTGGACAGGGGAACGGCGCCGGCCCGAAGGAGGAGCTCCCGGCCCACCCGCCGGTCCCGTGGGTCCCGGGAGAACACGGCGTCGTCGAGGAACCCCGCCCGGCGGCCCCGCTCCAGGAGCCCCAGGGCGGTCTGGAGCACGCACACGTGGGTTTCGATCCCCAGAAGGACCACCCATCCGGTGCCAAGGGCCTCCAGCGCCCCCCACGCGCCGGCGTCGCGGGTGGCGTCGTACCACGCCTTGGCCGCTACCCGCGCGCGGGGCGCCGCGGCCGCGACCTCGGGGTGGGTGGGCCCGAACCGGTCCGGATCGAGTTCGAGCAGCAGGGTGGGAAGCTCCAGGGGCTCCAGGAGCCGGAGCGCCCCGGCCACGGCCGCGACCACCCGCTCGGCCCGCCGGGGCGGGTAGGCCTTGAGGAGCCCGGGCTGGACGTCCACCACCGCGAGCCCCACGTCTCCCGGCGGCGGGAGGGGCCGGGTCATCCCTCGTCCTTCTCCCGCACGACGCAGCGCACGCCCTCCCCCTTCCACCCCGGGCCGAAGCAGCCGTTACAGCTCACGCACCGGGCCGGCGCCCGGTCGCCCGAGGCCCAGCGGTTCGGGAGGTCGGGCTCCCAAATGAGCGGCCGCGACAGGCTAAACAGGTCGGCCACCCCCTCCAGGAGCAGGTTCTCCAGGGTCTCGATCCGCCGCAGGCCCCCCACCGTGGCCACGGGGCAGCCCACCCGTCGCTTCACCGCGGCCGCGAGGTCCCGGAGGTAGGCCTCCCCCTCCCCGGGCTTCACCTTGGCCCGGGCCGGCCCGCGGTCGCCCGAGGCCGGGGTGCCGCCGCTCACCTCGATGAACGCGACGCCGCGCTGGGCCAGCCACTCCGCCACCTGGGCCGCCTCGTCGATCTCGAGACCCCGGTCCACGAAGTCGCAGCCGTTCAGTTTGACGGCCAGTGGGAAGTCGGGCCCGGCCACCCCCTGCACGGCGGCCACGATCTCCTCCAGGAACCGGAACCGGTTCCGCAGGGTGCCCCCGTAGGCGTCGGTGCGCTGGTTCGTCCCGGGCGACAGGAACTGGTTGATCAGGTACCCGTGGGCCGCGTGGAGCTGGACGAAGTCGAACCCCGCCTCCCGCACCCGGCGGGCCGCCCGGGCGAAGTCGCCGACGACCCGGGCGATCTGCTCGGCCGACATCTCCCGGGGCATCTCGGGGAACTGGGGGTGGTCCACGAAGGAGGGGGCAATGGGGGTCAGGCCCCCGATCCAGTCCGACCGGGTCTGGCCCCCCGCGTGGACGATCTGCACCCCGGCCAGCGCCCCGCCCTCGTGGATGGCCCGGGCGATCCGGGCGAGACCCGCCACGTGGCCGTCGTCCCACACCCCGAGCATGCGCGGCGCCTGGCGCCCCTCGGGGCTCACGGCCGCGTACCCGGTGATCACGACGCCGGCGCCGCCCCGGCCGAGCTCGGCGTAGCGCTCCACCAGGGCGTCGGTGGCGCGGTTGTCCTCGTCGGCGAGCCCGAGCCAGGTGGCCGAGCGCACGATGCGGTTGCGGGCCGTCAAGGGCCCGATCTGGACGGGTTCGAAGATGTCGTACATGGCGAAATCCTTTCGAAAAGGCTAGAAAGCTAGAAGGCTGGAAAGCTGGGAGGCCAAGGCTCCCTACCCCTCGCCCGTTCCGTCTTCGCGCAAGGGAGTGTTCACGCGGTTGAGCACCCCAGCCGAAACACCCCCAATCTATCAAGTTCCCGGCGGCTCGAGCCCGAGCGTCTTCCAGAGAAACCCGAGATCGAGGGGCCGCCCCCCTTGGCGGCGCGCCCGCTGGGCTTCCCCCTCCATGATGGTCTTCAGCAGGGCCTCCACCTGTTCTCGCCCTTTGGCCGTGCGCACGGCCTCCCTTGGGGTCTTACCGCCCAGCGCCGGGAGCGGGTGGTCGGGCCAGGCCTCGTAGTGCTCGCGCAACACGCGCCGGATCGCTTCGTCGGCTTCCGGAGCCATCGGCCCGGGTATACGGGGGCCGACCGACGCCGCGCCCTGCCCCATCGCCCCAACCGGATCCTGGACGATCCGCCCCAAGTGCGTCGTGAGATCCCCCGCCACCTCGGCGACCCACTCGCGCGCAGCATCGGCCCGGCCGAGGGTTCGGGCTTCCACGACCAGCACGTCCCCCCGTTCGAGACGCAGGGCCGCCCGGATCCGCCTCGTCTCGTCCTCGGGCCGGCCGTCCACCCAGGCCCAGCCCTCTTTCCGATCGCCGACCACGTCCGGCCGGGCCTCGATCCGCGTTGCCAGGGCCTTCCGGTCCGATACCCGGTAGCGGTCCGTCACGAACTGAATCGGCTCGCCGGTCTCCACATCCGCGCACACCAAGGTCTCGGGCCGAACCGCCCGAAGGAGCAGGGGCACCCACCCCGCCACCGCGGCCCGGCGAACCGTGCGGCCCACGTCCTTCTGGCGCCCACGCCGGAGCCTGCGCCTCACGTCCTCGAGCACGAGGTGCCCTTCGTCCGGCCTGAAATGGTACAGGCCACCGGAGAAAACGAGATCCTCCCCACACCGCACAATGCGGGCCGCGAGCACGGTCCAGCGAGCCAGGCTTTCCGAGCCGGAGCGTTCCACCACCCAGACGGGCGGGGAATCGGGCATGAGCAGGTCCTTCACTCGCACGCCATCTCCGGGCTTGACCTCCACCACCTCGTAGAGGCCCATGGGGGCGTCCCGGAGGAGTTCGAGCCACGCGCGCTCCTCGGCCTCGAGGAGGAGCCCCCCCGGTTCCAGGGCGAGGTCGAGAACCCGCCGCTTCCGGGAACCCACCCGGATCTCGGCCTCGGTGGCCAGCCAGTCGCCGATGTTCCGGTCGAGCATGTCCCGCAGACCCGGCGGAAGCCGACCGAGATCCTTGAGGTCCTCGGCATCGAGCTCCCCGAAGTAGTCCTTCGAGATGGCGTCCTCGATCTCCGGTCCATAGTGCCATGCCGCCCAGTCCAAAAACTTCCGGGTCGCCTCGGCCGCCCGTGCGGAGCGCAACCGAGCGGCCTCGTGGCGCCCCGCACAGCAGCGCTTGTATTTGCGCCCGCTACCGCAGGGACATGGGGCGTTTCGGCCGACGGGGTTTCTCATGATTCCCTTCCCCCTCCGCGGTCAACAGGAGGCCCTGGTACTCGGCGATGTGCTCGCAGAACTCCCGGACGGCCTCGGCGGTTTCCGACAGGGTGACCCCGGTGCGGGCCATGAACCGGAGGCCCTCGTCCCGCCGCAGGCCCACCACCTCGGCCAGGTGGAACCGCCGCACCCGAAACCCGAGGGCCCGGGCCGCGGCCTCCAGGTGGCCGAACCGGACCGTGTACTCGTCGTGGTCCTTGAGGGGCACCCGCCGGGGGTACCCGTCGCCCTCCGGCACCGGCAGGAACCCGTAAGGGTCGGGAAGCCGGACGTCCGAGCTGTGCTCCGTGAGGAACACGGCCCGGGCCTTGCCGGCCAGGGCCTCCAGGAACTCCACCGCCCCCAGGTTGAACGCGAGGGTCTCCGGGGCGTCCGAAAGGTCGATCCCGTAGCGCCGGACCCGCTCGGCCACGGCGGCCGTGACCGGGTCGGCCGGCTCCCCGGCCCCGGCCGCGAGCACCCGGTCGCGCCGGAGGCCCACCGCGGTGGGGAAGTCCCCCACGATCTCGTTGGCGATCACCAGATCCACGGGCCGGGCCAGGCCCGCGAGGTAAGCCCGGGCGTCCGCCTCCACGAAGGCCGCCCCCGGAAGCCTCCCGAGCCTCCGGCGCTGCTCCGCCAGGAACCGGGGGCTCAGGTCCACCATCGTGACCCGACGGGGCGGCCACTCCCGCGAGAACGCCTCCATCAGGGTGCCGTACCCGCCCCCCACCTCCACCACCTGGCCGGGCCCCTCCCACCCCAGACGGGCGCGCAGAAACCGGGCCACCAGGGCGCCGTAGGGCAGGCGTTCCTCCAGGGCCGCGGCGTAGGGCCCGGCCGGGTCGGCCAGGCTCTGGCACACCGTAAGCTCCCAGAAGAGGCTCGGGTGCTCCCCCCGGTAAAACCCCTCGGTGCGGTTCAGGCGGGGGTCGGCCGCAGGTCCCATGGCCGGTCCGCGCGGGTCCGCCAAGATAATCCCGAAAGCCGCCGGTGCAACCCCGCGCCGCTCACAGCACGTTGGCCGCGAGCTCGGCCAGCGGGCTTCGCTCGCCCTTCTCCAGGGTCACGTGGGCCGCGATGGACTGGTTCTTGAACCGCTCCACGCAGTAGCTCAGGCCGTTGGAGGTGGAGTCGATGTACGGGTTGTCGATCTGGTACGGGTCGCCCGTGAGCACGATCTTGGTGCCCTCCCCGGCCCGGGTGATGATGGTCTTGATCTCGTGGGGCGTGAGGTTCTGGGCCTCGTCCACGATCATGTACTGGTACGGGATCGAACGGCCCCGGATGTAGGTCAGGGGCTCCAGCGACATGAGCCCCATGTCGATGAGCTCCTGGTACCCCCGCCGGCGCCGGCCCTCCCGGTCCTCCACCCCCGCGAACAGGAAGTCCACGTTGTCGAAGATGGGCTGCATCCAGGGCCGGAGCTTCTCCTGCACGTCCCCCGGCAAGAACCCGATGTCCCGGCCCATGGGGAAGATCGGCCGGGACACGAGGAGCCGCTTGTACACCTGCTCCTCGATGCTCTTCTGGAGCCCGGCCGCGATGGCCAGGAGCGTCTTCCCCGTCCCGGCCTTCCCCACCAGGGTCACGAGCTGGATCCGCTCGTCCAGGAGGGCGTCGAGGGCGTAGCGCTGCTCCCGGTTCCGCGGGTGCACGCCCCACACCCCCTCCTTGGGCACCCGCAGGGGCTCCACCTTGCCCGACTCGGCCCGGTACCGGCCGAGCCCCGCGTGCTGGGGATTCGTCTCGTCCCGGAGCCACACGTACTGGTTGTCGAAGAGCTCGGCCTCCACCGCGACCCCGTGCTCTTGGAAGAACCGGTTCACCGTGCCGGCGGGTACCGAGAGCTCGGCCGTCCCGGTATAGAGCTCCTCGAGCCGCACCTTGCCCCGCTCGTAGTCCTCGGCCCGGATCCCCAGGGCGTTGGCCTTGATCCGGAGGTTGGTGTCCTTGGTCACGAACACCACGGGAAGCGTTTCCATCTCCTTGAGCGCCAGGCACACGGCCAGGATCCGGTTGTCGCCCTTGCCCGCGGCAAGCTCCGGGGGCAGCCGGTCGGCGTACTCCAGCCCGAACATGACCCGCACGGCGCCGCCGTGCTCGTTGGGGATGCCGGCTTTCAGGTCCCCCTTGGTGCGCAGGGCATCGAGGTACCGGGACACGTGCCGGGCGTTCCGGCCGATCTCGTCCAGGTTCTTCTTGAACCGGTCGATCTCCTCGATCACCGTGATCGGGATGTTGACCACGTTGTCCTCGAAGGCGTTCAGGGCCTCGGGGTCGTGGAGGAGCACGTTGGTGTCGAGCACGTAGTTCTTCTTCGCCATGGGGGATCCTTTGAGAGGCTGGAAGACGGGAAGACTGCTCTGCTCCGCTCCGCAGATGTATCCGTTCCGTGCGTGGGGCGGGAGGCTCCGACGAAGCGCGACGGCCGAGCAGCCCGGGCCGCCCGGCGCCAGGGGAGCGGCCGCGGCGCGTGCCCTCACGCGCCGCAGCGGACCGCGCCGAGGC
>NZ_BAAHFQ010000018.1:0-46372 GCF_054681715.1 Deferrisoma sp. | reverse complement strand
GAGAAGTTGCGCCTCCCCCTCCCGTACCACTTCGGCGAGCTTCGCAAGGAACGTTTCCCTGTCCTTCTCGTCACGGAAGATCGCCGCGCCCTCGATGCCCCGCGCCATCACGTGCTGCACCACCCCCAACACGTCCAACCGGGCCATCCTCGGCATCGCCGCTCCTCTCTCCTCTCCCTCAGCGTCCCAAACTCGCAGGCAAACCTAGCAAAACCAAATAACCTGTCAACGTCCCCTCGGTCTCCCCTCGGTCTCCACAATCCCTGGGTTCCGTCGGCTTTGCGTGTATCCGGGCACGCGTGGCCGTCTGACACTGTACCCGGACGTCGGGCCGTGCAGGTCCCCGGCCAACAGCCATTGCGGCTTGGGCGCCGCTCCCACGGCCTTGGGCCACGCGGCGCGGAAAGCGGAAGGGTTGAGCCTCCCGGCGCCCCAGCCTCCTAGCGGGCACCGCCCTCCCCCGGGGCCAGGGGGATGCGTCGGTCGAGTTCGCGGGAGCGGTCTTGTCCGGCGTCGACCTGTTCGGGGCGGAGTTCGCGGCGCACAGCTTCGCGGCGGGCTTCGGCCTCGGTGGCGCCCCGGGCGGCGGCCAGGTTGAGCCAGACGTAGGCCTCCACGAGGTCCTTTTTGAGCCCCCGGCCCGCCTCGGCCATGAGGCCGAGGCGGAACATGGCCTCTGCTTCGCCGTTTTCGGCGGCCCGCCGGTACCACCGAGCCGCCTCCTCGAAGTCCTGGATGACGCCCCGGCCGTTCTCGTAGAGGGCGCCCAAAAGGAGCTGCGACCGGGGGTTTTCGGCCTCGGCGGCGGCCTTGAACCATCGCAGGGCCTCGGCCATGGTGCGGGGGTCGCCAGTTTCGCGGTAGGACTGCAGGAGATCGAGGCCCAGGCGGTGCTGGGCCTCGGGGTCGCCCCGCTCGGCCGCGGCCCGGAGGGCCTCGCCGGAGAGTTCGAGCGCCGAGGCGGGAAGGGTCACGGTTTCGGGCAGGCCCTTCACCGGGGCGGTGGTGGCCGACTCCACCCGGCCCCCCTCGGGCCACAGGGCGATCGCGAGCCCCACGACCACGAGGCCGGCGGCGACGCCCCCGGCCCACCGGCCGGCCAGGGCCCAGTCGGTGCCCAGGAACCGCTTGCGGCACTCCCGGCAGCGAAACCACACCGGGAACGGCCGGCGCCAGGTGCGCTCGGCCTTGTGGCGCCGGGATTTCCGGATGTCGGCGCTGCCGCAGTGCGGGCAGGTTGTCATGGGTCCTCCCCCGGGCGGATCCTCCGGCCGTTCGGTCGTCGGCCAACGGTCGCGGCGACGCCCCCACGGGCTCTCGGAACCGGGCGCCGGATCGTTTTTCGCATTTCAGCGGGATTCTCGAACCGTGTCAACGATGGGAGCCCCGCTCCCCGGCGGGGGAGTCCGGTCGGTGGGCGGTCGCCCCCCTCTCCCCGGCCCTCTCCCCCCGGGTGGGGGGAGAGGGAGCCAGAGGGGCTGGTCCGCACGAGCGACGCCCAAACCCCGAGGCCCCGATGCTTCCCAACTTCCCAGCTTCCCAGCTTTCTAGCTTTCTAGCCTTCTAGCCTTCGAGCTTCCCCACCCCCTTCCCCTGCACCAACGCCCGGAACGTGTCGCCCATGCCCGGGCCGGGGAGGAGCAGCGGGGCCAGGGCCTGCATGGCGGCGAGGCGCTCCACCTCGGGGAGCCGCGCTTCCAGGTCCCGGACCTCGTCCTCGAGGCCCCAGGCGAACAGGAACTCCCGCTGGTTCCGGAGGTCCAGGGGTTCGAGCCCAAGGGCCCGGCCGGCCTCCACGAGGTGGGTGAAGTCCACGTGGGCCGTGAGGTCCTGCTCCCCCGGGTCGGCCAGGAGGCCCTCCACGAGCCGGTGGGCCCGGTAGGCCACGGCCGTGCCCCGGGGCCGGTGGGGCCCGTAGAGCCGGTCGGCCCGGTCGCCGTAGTCGATGGTGAGCACGTAGCCCCGGCCCAGGAGCCCCGCCACCCGGCCGAGCCAGGCCCCGGCCGCCGGCCGGATCTCCACCTCCCAGTCCCCCAGCGGCGGGGCGTACCCGTCCAGGAACCGCCGGGCGGCCTCCGAGGGCTCGGCCCAGACCTCGACAAACCCCTCGCCGTCCCGGTCCACGAAGGCCTCCCGGAGCCCGGGGCCGGCGCCCCGGAGCCGGTGCACGGGGAGGGCGTCCACGAGTTCGTTGGAGAGGTACACCCCTTCGAACCCCTCGGGCGCCGCCGCCAGGCACCGCTCGGCGTGGGGCGCGAGGAGGTCCCGGCGCCTTCGATCGAGGGCGGGGCTTGCCTCGTCGGCCGCGTACCGGAGCCGGCGGTAGAGGTCCGGGTTCCGCTCGGCCAGGGCGTCCAGGAGGTCCCGGGCGAGGCGGCCCTCGCCCGGGCCGCCCTCCACCAGCACGAAGGGGTCGGGCCGGCCGAGCGCCCGGTCGGCCGCCTCGACCCACCGGGCGAGGCACCGGCCGAAGAGCCGGCTCAGGTGGGGCGCCGTGGTGAAGTCGCCCTCGTCGGCCCCGATCCGGACCCGGCCGGCCGCGTAGTAGCCCCCCTCGGGATGGTAGAGGGCGAGTTCCATGAACCGGGCGAAGGGGATCGGCCCCCGGGCCCGGATCTCGTCGCGGATCGCCTGGGCCGCGGGCGTCATCGGGCCGCCTCCCCGCCGGCGAGCCACCGGGCCCGCCAGGCGTCCAGGGCCTCCAGGGCCCGCTGGGCCTTCGCCTCCTTGACCTTCTTCTTGTCGCGGATCCGCACCCCCAGGGGGGGCAGCAGGCCGAAGTTCATGTTCATGGGCTCGAACCGCTTGGCCGGGCTTGCGACCACGTGCTCCACCAGGGCCCCGACGGCGGTCTCGGCCGGCAGGGGGTCGGGGGTGCGGCCGGCCCGGCGCAGGGCCAGGTTGAGCCCCGCCCAGAGCCCCATGGCCGCGCTCTCCAGGTACCCCTCCACCCCGGTGATCTGGCCGGCCAGCTGGATCCAGGGGTGACGCCGGAGCCGCAGGTACCGGTCCAGGAGCCGGGGCCCGTCCACGTAGGTGTTCCGGTGCAGGCTCCCGAGCCGGTGGAACCGGGCCCGCTCGAGCCCCGGGATGAGCCGGAACACCCGCTCCTGCTCGGGGTACCGGAGCTTCGTCTGGAACCCCACCAGGTTCCAACGCTCGCCGGCCGCGTCCTCGCGCCGCAGCTGGACCACGGCGTAGGGCCGCCGGCCGGTACGGGGGTCCTCGAGCCCCACCGGCTTCATGGGGCCGAACAGCAGGGTCTTGGGCCCCTTGGCGGCCAGGGTCTCGATGGGCTGGCAGGCCTGGAACACCCGTTCCTCCTCAAAGTCCCGGGTGGGCACGGTCTCGGCCGACACCAGGGCCTCGTAGAACCGCTCGAACTCCTCCCGGGTCATGGGGCAGTTCAGGTAGTCGTCGCCCCCCTTGCCGTACCGGGAGGCCGGAAAGGCCACCGACCGGTCGATGGAGTCGCCCTCCACGATGGGGGCCATGGCGTCGTAGAAATAGAGGGATTCCGCACCCGTGATCTCGGCCAGGTCCTCGGCCAGGGCGTCCGAGGTGAGCGGCCCGGTGGCCACGACGACCTCCCGGTCCCGGGGCACCCGGGTCACCTCCTCGCGCACGATCTCGATGGCCGGGTGGGCCTCGAGCCGCTCGGTCACGGCCCGGGCGAACCGGTCCCGGTCCACGGCCAGGGCCTGGCCGGCCGGCACCCGGTGGGCCAGGGCGGCCTCGAGGATCACCGAGCCCAGGCGCCGGAGCTCCTCCTGGAGGAGGCCCGAGGCCTGGCCGAGGCCCATGGCCTTGAGCGAATTGGAGCACACGAGCTCGGCCAGGTGGGCCGTGCGGTGGGCCGGGGTGAGCCGGGCGGGGCGCATCTCGAACAGCCGCACCCGCACGCCCCGCCGGGCGAGCTGCCAGGCCGCCTCGGCCCCGGCCAGCCCGCCCCCGATGACCTCGACCGGCGCGTCCCTCTCCGCGCGAATCCCGCCCACGGCCTACCCCTCCCCGGCCGAATGGGCAGCCGGTTTGGGCGCCGCCAGGGCCGCAACCGCCCGTTCGTCCACGCTCCGCAGGTGGAGATCCCGCTGGGGGAAGGGGATCTCGACCCCGGCCTTCCGGAACTCCCGATCGATGGCCCGGTGGAGCTCGCTTCGGACCCGGAGCCGGTCGTCCACGTCGCCCACCCACACCCGAAGCTCGAAATCCAGGGAACTCTCCCCGAAGGCCAGGAAGAGGACCTGGGGCGGGGGATCCTGCCGCACCTTCGGGTGCTCCTCCCCCACGGCGCGCAAGATCTCCATCACCTTCTCCACGTCGGATCCGTAGGCCACCCCCACGGGCACCACCACCCGCACCATCCGGGTCGAGAGGGTCCAGTTCGTGACCTTCCCGGCCACGAGGTCGGCGTTGGGCACGATGACCTCCGACTGGTCGAAGGTCTCCACCACGGTGGCCCGCAGGCCGAGTTTGCGGACGATGGCCCACTCGCCATCGATCTGCACCACGTCGCCCACCTTGATCGGCCGCTCGAAAAGCAGGATCAAGCCGCTCACGAAGTTGTTCACGATGGTCTGGAGGCCGAACCCGATCCCGATCCCGAAGGCACCTGCGAGGATCGTGAGGTTCTGGAGCTCGAGCCCGAGGCTCGCCACCGCCGCCAGGAACCCCACGAGGACGAAGGCGTAGTGGACGAGCCGGTTGATGGACAGCCCCGTGCCCCGGTCCACGCCCCGCCGGGGGTAGATCTCGCTCTCCAGAACGCCCTGGACCAACCACGAGGTCAGAAGGGCCCCATACAGGACCAGGAATGCCCCCACCACGAGCCCCACCGTGATGTGGGTGGTCCCCACCGGCACCCCCAGGGAGAGGAGCACCTGTACGGCCTTCCACGGGGATTCGGAAAACCGCCACACCTCGAGGACGAGACCCCAGGTGGCGAGCGCCACCACGGTGCGCACCCCCCACAGGAGGTCGGTCCGCAGCCGTGCGGCGTGCTCCGCCCCCAGGGGGATCCGCCGCCACAGGGCAGAACCGGCCACGTAGTCCACCGCGCCGTGCGCGAGCACCTCCACGACCCAGGCGAGAAGGAGGAGAAACGTGGTCTGGATGGCGGCATCCAGCAGGTGGGCCGCCAGGTTCGCGTAGCCCGACACCTGGGCCACGGCCACCGCGGCCAGCACCGCGGCGCCGAGCCGCAGCCCCCACGGGTACCACCGCCCGCCCACCCGGGCCGCCACCCGCGCGCGCCACAGGCAAAGGGGCAGCCCCACCAGGGAGACCACGAGCACGTAGAGACGGAACAGGGGGGCCGGCACGCCGGCCACCCGTAGGGCCTGGTTGGCCAGGAACAGGCACGCCAGGAGGTAGACCAGCCTGCGGCGCCACCCGGCCGGGAGGAGGGCCGTGACCACCCGGGCCGCCGAGAACCCCACGGCGATCCAGAGGGCGAGCCTCCAGACCGGGGGCAGGACCGCATAGAGGGCCGAGGGGAGACCCACCCCCACGAGCACCGCGGCGGCCAGGGGCCTCCGGGACAGGAATCGCCACCGGTCCGAGGCCTCGAGCCGGGGCCGGTTGCGCCGCAGGACGCCGGCGACGACGGCGACCAGCACCACCTGGAGCGCCACCACCCACCCGGCCCGGGTCCAGAACCGACGGTCGGGCCATGCGAGGCCCCGGAGGCCGGCGCGCAGGGCGTCGGGGCTCAGGGCCCCCCGCAACGCCCTTCCGTACTCGGCCGACGCCATCGAAGGCGCCGACCGGCGCCAGAGTTCCGTGCGCAGGGCCTGGAGCCATCCGTCGGCCTCGGCCACCCGCTTCTGGATCCGCAGGCGCAGGTCCTCCCCCCGCCGCTGGATACCGAGAAAGGGCTTGGCCGTGCGGGTGACGATCTCGAGGGCCTCTTTGGCCGCCTTGGCGGCCGTCTTGAAGGCGTCGGCGGCCCCCTCCTTGGCGAGGTCGGCCGGGAACGCCTTCCGCCAGGCGGCCCACCGCTCGGCCTCCGCCTCCCACTCGGCCTTGCGCTTGTCCAGGGTGGCAAGGGCCTGGCGTACGGGCCCGAGGGCCTGTTCCAGGGCCTCCCTTTCCGCCTCGAGGAGGCCCTTCAGTTCGGCCACGTCCTCGTACCCGTAGTCGGCGCCCTGGGCCAGGACGTCGAACCGCGCCTCGATCGCCGCGAGTCGGGCCTCGAGTTCCCCCAGCCGCCCCTCGACCTCCTCCGCCCGGGGGAACCCCGAAAGCTCGGCCTGGAGCCCGGCCAGCCGCTGTTCCAGCTCGGCCGCCTTGGGGATGAGGTCCGCCAGGCCCGGCACCTCGGGGGCCGCCGGGGCCGATTCGGGCACCGGCGGGGCGGGGGGCTTCGGGGCCTCCTGGGCCCGAACGGGGGCCGCGAGCCAGAGCGCGGCCGCGAGCCCGACGGAAACGATCGCGCGCACCACGGGACGCCTACCGGCCGAAGAGCTTCTTGATGAGGCCCTGGTCGATCGCGCCCTTCTCCTGTTCGCCCACCGGGAGCTTCTTGAGCACCTTCTCCTCCAGAACCTTCTGGGCCTTCTTCTCCAGGACCTTGCCGCCCATGCGGGCCAGCGCCTCGGTGTCGAGGCCGTAGGTCGGGGCGTCGGTCGTGCCGGTGAGCCGCAGGGGAACCCGGGACCAGCCCTGCTCGTCGGTGATCGCGTCCAGCACCTCGTCCCGCCGCACCAGCCGGGCGGCGATCCGGCGGGGCAGGGCCACGGCCAGCTTGAGGTCCAGGGCCTTGTCCACGAGACCCACCGTGCCCGTGCCGGTGGCCTGGACGTCGGGCCCGTTGAGCACGAAGCTCCGCACGGTGCCGACCCCCTCGGCCGCCCCGACGTCGAGCTTGAGGTTATAAAAGTTCAGGGTCTCGAGCTCCTTCACCTGAAAGAGCTCCGCGAACCGTTGGACCAGGGGGTGGTTGAGGATCTTCCCGTCCTTGGCCTCGGCCTGGAGGTCGGCCGTGAGGGCTTCCAGGTCGCCGCCCCGGCCGGATGCCTTGGCCGTGAGACCCACCACGCCCGTCATGGTGTTTTCGAGGGCCGGGGAGAGGGCGGGCAGGAGCTTGGCCAACTGGGTGCCGGCGAGCGTCAGGTCGGCCTCGAAGGCCGGGCCCGGGGTCGTGAGGTCGGCTCCCGCCGCGGCCTGGAGCTTCCCCCCGTACACCTGGGCCTCCAGGGGCTTCACCGTGAGCTTGCCCCCGAGGAGCTCCACGTGGGCCCGGAACCCCTCCAGGGCGAGCCCGCCGGCCCCGAGCTTCCCGATCTCCAGGTCGCCCACGGCATCGAGCGGCGGGGCCTCGGGTTCCCTGGCCCCGGCCGGGGCCGGGGACTCGGCCCCGGCGGGTTCCGCCGGAGCTCCCTCCCCGGCCGGGGGCAGGAGGGCCAGGAACGGGTCGGCCAGGACCTCGGGGGAGGTGAGGCGGAAGTCCACCCGGGGCGGGGCCGCCCCGTAGCGGGCCTTGGCCGTGACGTCCACGGTCTGGCCGGCCACCTCGGCCCGGAACCGGGAGAGGTCCACCACGGCCTGCGCCGGGTCGAGGGCGGCCGCGAGGTCCAGGCGGACGTCCGTGGGCTCGCCCCGCTCGTTCCCCCGGGCGAGCACGAGGCCCTTCACTCCGCCCGTTCCGGCCAGGGTCATGGGCCCGCCGGCCGTGCCCTCCACGTCGAGGTCCAGCGAGAACACCCCGGCCGCGGGCACGAGCCCCCCCTCGCCCAGCACGGGCCGGAGGGCCGGCAGGTCGAAGGAGGAGATGCCCAGTTTGGCCTTCAGTTGCCGGGTCTCGGGGTTCAGGGTGCCGGCCACCGTGAACCGGCCTTCGGCCGCCAAGGGCAGCTTGGCCGAGAGCTCGAACGGCACCGGCCGGTCGAGGGCGAACCCCCGGATGCGGCTCTCCACCTCGTCCAGGACGTAGGTGCGGGCCGGCTCGGCCGCCCGGTCCTCGAACGCGATCCGGCCGCGCTCCAGGGAAAAGAGCGCGATCGCGACGGCCACGGGAAGTTCCCCGGCCTCGGCCGCCTCGGCTTTGGGCGCCTGGGGTTCGGCGGGGGGTGTCTCCCCTTCCGCGGCCAGCAGGTCCTGGATGTCCAGGGTCCCGTCCGGGTTTCGCACCAGATGGATCCGGGGCGCCACGAGCCGGATCTCCTTCAGATCCACCCGGCGCTGGAGAAGGGCCCAGAGGTCCCACCGGATCAGGATCTTCTCGGCCGCCACCAGGGGCTCCGGGGCCCCCTCGGCCCGCACGTCGAGCCCGTCGAGGTGGATGCCCGTGAACCCGGCCCCGGCGTCGGCGATGGTGACCTTGCGGTGGAGCTTCTCCTCCAGGGGCGGCACCACCCAGGCGAGGATCCGCTCCTTCGTGAGGTACAGCTTCAGGGCCACGGTGGCGGCCACGGCCAGCACAACGAGGATCCCGACCACCCGCAGGAGGATCTTTCCACCCTTTCGCATCTCGCTCTCTCCTTTCTGCGCCCGCCCGGGGGGCCCGCGCGGGCAGACCCCACCCGGCCCCGGGGGATTTCGTCCGGCCCAATCTATCACCGAATCGGATCGGGGAAAGCGGGAAGCCCCCGGGCCATCGGGCCCGCGGCAGCGGGGAATCCGGCCGGGGAGGGCGCTACCAGTACTCGTCCACGGTGTCCCAGGGGGAGCGGAGCGTGGGGCGGGTCTTGTGGGGCCGGCGGGGCTTGCCGCCCCCGAGCACGAACACCACGGCCGCCCCGGCCACAAACCCGCCGATGTGGGCCCACCAGGCGATGCCCCCGGCCCCGCCGGCCGCGAGCGAGGCCGTTCCGCTCAGGAACTGGAGGAGAAACCAGAGCCCCAGGAAGAAATAGGCCGGAAGCTCCACGAAGGTGAAAAAGAAGAAGATGGGCAGGAGCGTCACCACCCGGGCCGTGGGGTAGAGCAGGAAGTACGCCCCCATGACCCCGGCGATGGCCCCCGAGGCCCCCACCGTGGGGATGGGGGAGCCCCAGTTGAAAAACAGGTGCAGGAGCGCCGAGGCGACGCCGCAGAACACGTAAAACAGGGCGTACCCCAGGTGACCGAACCAGTCCTCCACGTTGTCGCCGAAGATCCAGAGGGTCCACATGTTCCCCAGGATGTGCATGAACCCCCCGTGGAGGAACATGGAACTGAAGAACGGGACCACCTGCTCCAGGAACCCGAAGTGGACCCGCACCAAGGGGTCGCTGTACCGGGCCGGCACGAGGCCGTAGTGCATGAAGAACCGCTGGAGCCCGGTGGGCCCGAGGCCCAGCTCGTAGAGGAACACCAGGGCGTTCACCCCGATGATGGCGTAGGTGACGTAGGGGGTGCGGCGGTGGGGGATCGTGTCCCGGATGGGGATCACGTCTCACCCCCGGTCGCCGGGGGGCGGAGCCGGCCCGCCTCCTCCTCGCGCATGAGCTTGAACTCGATGGAGTCCACCAACGCCTGCCACGAGGCCTGGATGATGTTCTCGCTCACCCCCACCGTGCCCCAGGTGTCCACCCCGTCGCTCGACTCGATCAGGACCCGTACCTTGGACTCGGTGCCGCCCCCCGAGGTCAGGACCCGCACCTTGAAGTCCACGAGCCGCACCGACCGGATCACCGGGTAGAACTTTTCCAGCGCCTTCCGCAGGGCCGCATCCAAAGCGTTCACCGGGCCGTTCCCCAGGGCGGCCGTGTGCTCGCTCACCCCGTCCACCTTGACCAGGATCGTGGCCTCGGCGATGGGATCCTCGTCGTCCCGGCGCTTTTCGTCGATGACCCGAAACCCCACGAGGTCGAAGAACTTCCGGTGCCGGCCCATGGCCTTTTTAAGGAGCACCTCGAAGCTCCCCTCGGCGCCCTCGTACTGGTACCCTGCGGCCTCCAGGTGCTTCACCCGCTCGAGCACCTTGCGGGCGAGCTCGCTTCCCTCCTCCAGGGGAATCCCCAGCTCCTGGGCCTTGGAGAGGACGTTGGAGCGGCCCGAGAGGTCGGACACCAGGACCCTCTGGACGTTCCCCACGAGGCTCGGGTCGATGTGCTCGTAGGTCAAGGGGTTTCGCCGCACGGCCGACACGTGGACCCCGCCCTTGTGGGCAAACGCGCTGTCGCCCACGAAGGGCTGGTGCTTGTTGTGCTGGAGGTTCGCCAACTCGTCCACGAACCGCGACACCTCGCGGAGCCGCCGCAACCGGTCCATGGAGATGCACGACCGGCCCATCTTGAGGACCAGGTTCGGGATGATCGAGATCAGGTTCGCGTTACCGCACCGCTCGCCGAACCCGTTCACGGTGCCCTGCACATGGCTCACCCCGGCCGTGACCGCCGTGAGACTGTTGGCCACGGCGAGCTCGCCGTCGTTGTGGCAATGGATCCCGAGCACCGCCTCGGGAAACCGGGCCTTGACCTCCCCCACGACCCGGCCCACGTCCCAGGGCAGGGAGCCCCCGTTGGTGTCGCACAGCACCACCACGTCGGCCCCGCCCCGCACGGCCGCCTCCAGGGTCTCGAGGGCGTAGCCCGGGTTCGCCTTGTACCCGTCGAAGAAATGCTCGGCGTCGTAGACGACCTCCCGGCCCTGGGCCTTGAGGTACCGCACCGAGTCCTCGATGAGCTCCAGGTTCTCCTCCAAGGGGATCCGCAGTGCCTCCTCCACGTGGAGGTCCCAGGATTTCCCGAACACCGTCACCACCGGCGTTTCGGCCTCGAGGAGCGCCTGGATGCTCACGTCGTCCTCGGGGGCCACGCCGCTGCGGCGGGTGCTCCCGAAGGCCGTGAGTTTGGCGTTCTGGAGCCGGAGCCGCCGGGCCTCCCGGAAGAACTGGATGTCCCGGGGGTTTGAGCCGGGCCAGCCGCCCTCGATGTAGTGGATGCCCAGCTCGTCGAGTTTCTCGGCGATGCGCAGCTTGTCCTCAACCGTGAACGAGATGTCCTCGGCCTGGGTGCCGTCGCGAAGCGTCGTATCGTAGATCCGGATCATCGGCAATCCCCTCGGGGGAAAAGGCGAGGAGGCTGGGACGCTGGGAGGCTGGGATGCTAGGACGCCAAAATCCTTTGTGATTCCGGCGTCAGCGACCATCCCAACCTGTGGGAGCGGCCGCCGTATCAGGGGCCAGAATTCAGAAGTCAGAGGTCAGAGAAATCCTCTCCTCTGTCGTCTGTCCATTGACACCTGACACGGCCGCTCCGTTGTCGCGGCCTAGGGCCTCCAAGCAACTTCGGCTAGGCGGCTGGGCTGCTCGGCAGCTAGGCGGCTAAGAACATTTGGGATCCCGACGTCATCGAGCCGGCCAACCCGTGGGAGCGGCTGCCGTATCAGGGGCCAGAGTTCAGAAGTCAGAGGTCAGAGAACCCCCTGTCCTCTGTCGTCTGTCCACTGACACCTGACACGGTCTCCGGGGCGGGGTTCCGGCCCCGGTACGCGAACGGGCGGAACCCGGGGGTCCGCCCGTCGGCAGCCGCGCACGGCGCCTGGGGCTATGCCGCGCCGTTTTCCTTGTCGAGCCCGAAGGCGTTGTGGAGCACGCGCACCGCGAGCTCCGTGTACTTCTCCTCCACCACGCAGGAGACCTTGATCTCCGAGGTGGAGATCATGAGCACGTTGATGCCCTCTCGGGCCAGGGTCTCGAACATCTTGGCGGCCACGCCGGCGTGGCTCCGCATGCCCACCCCCACGATCGAGATCTTGGCGATGCCGGTGTCGGCCTCCACGTGGGTGGCGCCGAGCTCCTTGGCCACCGGCTCGATCACGGCCAGGGCCCGCTTGAGGTCGGCCTTGGGCACGGTGAACGTGATGGAGGCCCGCTCACCCTCCCCCACGTCCTGCACGATCATGTCCACCACGATGTTCCGCTCGGCCAGGGCGCCGAAGATCTTCGCCGCGATGCCGGGCCGGTCCGGAACCCCCCGCACGCTCACCTTGGCCTCGTTGCGGTCGTACGCCACACCGGCCACCACCACCTGTTCCATGTCTTCCGTCTCCTCCACCACCCAGGTGCCCTCGTCGTCCGAGAACGACGAGCGCACATGTATCGGCACCTTGTACTTCTTGGCGAACTCCACGGACCGGATCTGGAGCACCTTGGCCCCCACGCTCGCCAACTCCAACATCTCGTCGTAGGAGATGCGTTTGAGCTTCCGGGCGCGATCGCACACGTTGGGGTCCGTGGTGTACACCCCGTCCACGTCGGTGTAGATCTCGCACGCGTCCGCGTTGAGCGCCGCGGCCACGGCCACGGCGCTCGTGTCGGAGCCGCCCCGGCCCAGGGTGGTGATGTTCCCGGTGTTGGGGTCCACCCCCTGGAACCCGGCGATCACCACCACCTTGCCCTCGGCCAAGGCCCTGCGGATCCCGTCGGTTTCCACCTCGGAGATCCGGGCCTTCGTGTGGGCGGCGTCGGTGAGCACCCGGCACTGGAACCCGGTCATCGACACCGCCGGCACCCCCATGGCGTTCAGGGCCATCGAGAGGAGCGCGATGGTCACCTGTTCCCCGGTGGCCAGGAGCACGTCGAGCTCCCGCTCGTCCGGGAGTTCCGCGAGTTCGTGGGCCATCGAAAGCAGCCGGTCCGTGGTGCCCGCCATGGCCGACACCACCACGACCACGTCATGGCCCTCGGACCGGTACCGGGCCACCCGCCGGGCCACGTTGCGGATCCGGTCGAGATCGCCGACCGACGTCCCTCCGTATTTCTGGACGATCAACGCCATATCAGCCCTGCTCCCTCCTACGCCGGGCCATCCGGTGGATGGAGAGCCCCATGGTGTCCTCGCTGGCCTCCAGGATCACCTCGCTGATCGTGGGGTGAACATGGATCGTGGTCACGATGTCGCCCGGGGAGGCCTCCATGCGCATGGCCACCGCGATCTCGCCCACGATGTCGGAGGCGTGGGCCCCCACGATGGTCGCCCCGAGGATCCGGCCCGTGTCCTCGTGGGACAGGATCTTGATGAACCCCTCGGGTTCGCCCATGCACAGGGCCTTGCCGCTCGCGCCAAAGGAGAACCGGCCCACCTTGTAGGGGGTGCCGCTCGCCTTGAGCTCGTCCTCCTTCGCGCCCACCGAGGCGACCTCGGGCTTCGTGAACACGGCGTAGGGCACGATGGAGTAATCCATCCAGTACTTCTTGCCCAGGCTGTTGTGCATGGCCACCAGCGCCTCGCTCGTGGCCACGTGGGCCAGGAGATACTGGCCCACCACGTCGCCCACGGCGTACACCCCGGGCACCGTGGTTTCCATCTCGTCGTTCACCCGGATCCGGCCCCGTTCGTCGGTTTCCACCCCCAGGTCCTCGAGCCCGATCCCCTCGCTGGCCGGCACCCGGCCCACGGCCACAACGGCGCAGTCCGCGAGCACCCGGTCCCCCCCCTCCAGGGCCACGCTGACCTCGGACGAGCCCGCCTCGGCCCCGGCCACCTTGACCCCGGTTCGGATCTCCACCCCCAGGGCCTCGAGGCTCCGGTGCACCGTCCGGGACGCCTCCTTCTCCTCCGTGGCCAGGATCCGGTCCAGGGCCTCGATCACGGTCACCCGGCAACCGAAGGCCGCGAACATGTACGCGAGCTCGCACCCGATCACGCCCCCGCCCACGATCGCGAGCCGCTTGGGGAGGGTCTCGAGGTCCCAGATGGAGTCGCTCGTGTGGATGCGAACCCCGTCGGGCTGGATGCCCGGAAGGCTCGCCGGCCGCGACCCGGTGGCCACGATCACGTTGCGGGCCCGCACCACCCGGCTCGCGCCGTCGGGGGTCCGGACCTGGACGGCGTCGGCCGCGGTGAGCGTGCCCCGGCCCTGCACAACGTCCACGCCGTACCCCTGGAGGAGCTTTTGCACGCCCCCGACGAGGGTGCCCACCACCCGGTTCTTCCGGGCCACGCAGGCCCCCAGATCAAACCCCTCGAACGCCGCGCGGATCCCGAACTCGGCCCCGTTCCGGACCGCCAATACCCGCGAGGCGCTCTCGTAGAACGCCTTCGAGGGGATGCAGCCCCGGTTGAGGCAGGTGCCCCCGAGACTCGCCTCCTCCACCACGCACACCTTGGCCCCCAGCTGCCCGCCGCGGATCGCCGCCACGTACCCGCCCGGGCCTCCCCCCAACACCGCCACGTCATACATCTCCATCGAGAACCTCCCTCCGCAAACGCGCCTCGACCCGCGCCACGACCGCCCGAAGCACGGCCTCACTCGTGGAGCCGGAAGCCGTCATATCGACGTGCCGCACGTCCCCGGCCCCTCCGGGGCAATCGAGCCGCACCATGAGCCGATCCTCCGGAAATTCCGCAAGAAACAAGTCGGGCCATTCTATCACGCACACGTCCGGCCCATACAACACCTCGTCCAGGCCCGCATCGCCCAACGCTCCCCCTTCGGCCAGCCGGTAGAGATCCAGGTGGTGGAGCCCCAGCCGGCCCGCATACACGTTGTGGAGCGTAAAGGTGGGGCTCGTGACCCGTTGCCACCGGGGGCACCCCAACCCCTTGGCGATGCCCTTCGTGAAGACGGTCTTCCCGGCTCCCAGATCCCCCGAAAGCCCCACGACCAGCCCCGGCCGGGCCGCCTCGCCCACGGCCTCGCCGAGGGCCACCGTGTCTTCCGGGCCGTGGGAGACGAAGGTGGCCCTCATCCCCCGCCCATGGCCCGGATCACGTCCACCTTGCCGATCACGCCCACGAGCCGGCCCTCGGCGTCCAGCACGGGCAGGGTGTGGATGTGGCGCTCGGCCATGATCCGGGCCACCTCCTCCACCGGGGTATCCTCGGTCACGGTGACCGGGTCCGGGGTCATGATCTCCTCGACCGTGGTGGCCGCCATGCGCCGGAGCTCCTCCTCGAGCTTCTTGGAGCTTCCCAGCACGATCACCGCGTCGAAGATCGTGATGGCCGTGGGGATGTGGAGCCGCTGGTTCTGATGGAGGAGATCGCTCTCGGTCACCACCCCCCGGAGACTCCCCTTCTCGTCCACCACCGGAAACCCGCTCACCTTTTTCTCGATGAAGAGCCGGCTCAACTCCTTGAGCGGGGTGTCGGGACGCACCGTGAGCACGTCGCGGGTCATGATGTCACGAGCGGTTTTCATCGTTGCTCCTTCGTCGGCTGGGAGGCTGGGACACTGGGCGACTCCCGCGCTGCGGTCCGTCCACCCCGTGGGAGCAGCCGCGGGTATCAGGGATCAGGATTCAGAGGACGGATGTCAGCCCCCCCTGTCCTCTGTCCTCTGTCTTCTGTCTTCTGACACCTGGCACCCCGGCCGGGGGGAACCACCGGTCCCGGCCCGGCGCCGGGGCCGCGGCCGACCCGATCCGGGCCATCGCCTCGGGCAGGCGGGCCAGGAGGTCCCCAGCCATCCGGCCCTCCACGCCCGCCGCGGCGGCCGCGTCGCCGGCCGCCGCGTGGACCCAGGCCCCCAGCCGGGCCGCGTCGGACGGCGCCAATCCCCGCGCCAGGAGCGCCCCGATCACCCCGGCCAGCACGTCCCCCGTGCCGGCCGTGGCCATGCCGGGGTTCCCGGCGGCCACGAGCCAGACCCGTTCCCCGGGCGCCGCCACCAGGGTTCCCGCCCCTTTGAGCACCACCACCGCCCCCGTGCGCTCGACCAGGGCCTTGGCCGCCCCCACCCGGTCGGCCTGCACCTCGGCCGTGGACCGGCCGAGAAGCCGGGCCGCCTCCCCGGGATGGGGGGTAAGCACCCGGTCCGGGCCCAGGCGAGGCGTTCCGGCCGCGGCCAGGAGGTTCAGGGCGTCGGCGTCCACCACGCAGGGGCTCTCCGCCCGCTCCAGGAGCGCCCCCACCAGCCGCCCGGCGTTCTCCCCCGTGCCAAGGCCCGGGCCCACCACCCAGGCGTCGGCGGGCTCCCCCGCCAGCGTCTCCCAGGCCCCGGCCGGCCAGTCGGGCCCCTCGTCCACCGGGTGGGTCATGACCTCCAGGGGCAGCCGGGCCTCGATCCCGAGCCCGCCGGGGGAGGCCACGGTGGCAAGCCCGGCCCCGGCCCGCAGCGCCCCCACCGCCGCGAGCCCGGGCGCCCCGGTCTTTCCCCGACTCCCGCCGACCACCCACACGTGGCCCAGGGTGCCTTTGTGGGCGTCGGGGGGGCGGCACACGAGCCCCGCGAGATCTTCAGGGTCGATCAGGGCGACCTCGGGCCCGACCCGGCCCACCCCGGACCGGGGGATCCCGATGTCCACCACCGCGAGCTCTCCGCGCAGCCCGGCGCCGGGAAACAGGAAGTGGCCCCGCTTGGGCCAGGCGAAGGTCACCGTGAGGTCGGCCCGCACGGCCGCGCCACGAACGGCCCCGGTGTCGGAGTCGACCCCCGAGGGGATGTCCACGCTCACCACCGGCGCCGGTGCCTCGTTCATCCAGCCGATGGCCCGGGCCGCCAACCCCTGGACCTCGGCCCGAAGCCCCGTGCCCAGCACCGCGTCCACGACAAGGGCGGCGCCGCGGACCCGGGCGGCCGCCTCGGCCTCGCACCCCTCGGTCACCTCCACCAGGCACCCGCCCGAGCCCAAAAACGCCCCCAGGTGCACCGCCGCATCCCCGCCGACCCGGTCGCGGGAGCCCAGGAGCACCGCAACCGCGTCGAGGCCGTAGTTTTTCAGGCACCGGGCCACCACGAACCCGTCGCCCCCGTTGTTGCCGCGACCGCACACCACCACGACCGGGCCCCGGCCCGCCTCGGCGGCGAAGCGGTCGAGAAGCGCCCGCACCACCCCCCGGCCGGCCGTCTCCATGAGCACCGGGCCCGGCACCCCGACCTCCTGGATCGTCCAGGCGTCGAGGGCCTTCATCTCTTCGGCAGTCAGAAGTTCGAGCATGGCGTTTCCGGGCTAGGCGGCCGGGCCGCTTGGCGGCTAGGCGGCCAAAAACATTCTAGACTTCGGCGTCATCGGCCATACCACCCTGTGGGAGGGGCTTTCGAGCCGTGGCGCCCCTTCTTTCGGGCCTTCGGCCCGGGCCCCCTCACCCTGCCCCTGTCCCCCCGTGGGGGAGAAAGTGTTCGCCGATGGTACCCCGTGGGGGTGCCGAGTCCCCCCTCCCCTGGAGGGAGGGGGACAGGGGGAGGGGGAACGCGCCTTGCTCCGCCTCGGAGATGGGTCCCCGTCAGCGGCCCGGGCCGGCCTCCCCCTCCAGCACGGCGAAGGCGAGCGCCAGGCCGGCGTCGTGGCTGAGGCTCAGGTGGATCCGGGCGACCCCCAGCGCTTTGGCCCGTCGCCGGGCCCGCCCGTGGAGCCGGACCGCCGGCGGCTGGCCCCGGCCTCCGGTCACCTCCACGTCGGTCCAGCGCACCCCGGCGGACCAGCCGGTGCCCAGGGCCTTCAGCACCGCCTCCTTGGCGGCGAACCGGGCGGCCAGGGACTCGGGGGGCAGCACCGTCCCGTCCCGGCGTTCCTCCCCCGGCCGAAACACCCGCCGCAGGAACCGTTCGCCGTGGCGCTCGAGGGCCGCCGCGATCCGGCGGATCTCCACCAGGTCGGAGCCCACCCCCCGGATCACCGGCGGGCCGCCTCCTCGGCGAGGATCGCCTTCATCTCGGCCACCGCGGCCTGGAGCCCCACGAAGATGGCCCGGCCCACGAGGGAGTGGCCGATGTTGAGCTCCTCCACCTGGGGGATCCGGGCCACCGGCCGCACGTTTCGCACATTGAGGCCATGGCCCGCGTGCACCGCGAGCCCCGCCTCGGCCGCGAGCCGGGCCGCGGTCTGGAGCCGCTCGAGCTCGGCGTCGGCCGCCGGCGTGCCCCAGGCCTCGCAAAACGCCCCGGTGTGGAGCTCCACGGCCCGGGCGCCCGCGCGCACCGAGGCCTCCACCTGCCGGGGTTCCGGGTCGATGAACAGGCTCACCCGGATCCCGGCCGCGGCGAGGGTGTCCACCGCGCGGCGGACCGCCTCGGCCTGGCCGGCCACGTCGAGCCCCCCCTCCGTGGTGATCTCCTCGCGCTTCTCGGGCACCAGGGTCGCCGAGTGGGGCCGCCGGGCCGCGGCGATCCGGAGCATCTCGTCGGTGACGGCCATCTCCAGGTTCACCGGCACGCTGGCCGTGGCCAGCACCCGCTCCAGGTCCTCGTCCTGGATGTGCCGCCGGTCCTCCCGGAGGTGGAGGGTGATCTGGTCGGCCCCCCCGAGCTCGGCCAGCACCACGGCCCACACCGGGTCGGGCTCCCGGATCCGCCGGGCCTGGCGCACCGTGGCCACGTGATCGATGTTCACCCCGAGCCGGATCATGCGGCCTCCTCCCCGATCTCGCGGCGCACGGCCTCGCAGATCTCGGCCGCCATGGCCCGGATCCGGTCCTCGTCGTCCCCCTCCACCATCACCCGGAGTTTGGGCTCGGTGCCCGAGTAGCGCACCAGCACCCGACCGTCCTTGCCGAGTTCGGCCTCCACGGCCCGGATGGCCCTCTGGACCCCCGGCAGGTTTTCCACCGGCCGCTTTTCCCGCACCCGCACGTTCTGGAGCACCTGGGGCACGGCCTCCATCACCCGGGCGAGTTCGGAGAGGGGCTTCCCCGAGCCCACCGCCACCGCCAGGAGCTGGAGCGCGGCCAGAACCCCGTCGCCCGTGGTGGCGTGATCGAGGAAGATGAGGTGCCCGGACTGCTCGCCCCCGAAGTTGTACCCGTCGACCCGCATCCGTTCCACCACGTACCGGTCCCCCACCTGGGTGCGCACGAGCCCGAGGCCCACCTCGGCGAGCGACCGCTCCAGGCCCAGGTTGCTCATGACCGTGGCCACCACGGCCCCGCCCTTGAGCCGGCCCCGGGCCTGGAGGTCCCGGGCGCAGATCGCCATGATGTGGTCCCCGTCCACCTCGTTTCCGTGCTCGTCCACCACGATCACCCGGTCGGCATCCCCGTCGAGGGCGATTCCCAGGTGGGCACCCCGGGCCCGCACCTCCTGGGCCACGCATTCGGGGTGGAGACTCCCGCACCCGGCGTTGATGTTGGATCCGTCGGGATGGATCCCGATCGGGATCACCTCGGCGCCGAGCTCCTCGAACACGGCCGGGGCCACCCGGTAGGCGGCGCCGTTCGCGCAGTCCACCACGATCCGGATCCCCTCGAGGGTGAGGTGGGAGGGGAAGGTGCTTTTCAGGTACACCACGTACCGGCCCACCGCGTCGTCCACCCGGAACGCCTTGCCCACCTCCTCGGCGGTGGGGCGCACGTGATCGAGTTCCCCGTTGAAGAGGTGGGCCTCGATCTCGGCCTCCACCTCATCGGGCAACTTGAAGCCGTCGCGGTCGAAAAATTTGATGCCGTTGTCCTGATACGGGTTATGGGAGGCCGAGATCACCACCCCGGCGTCGGCCCGCATGCTCGAGGTGATGAACGCGATCCCCGGGGTGGGCAGCGGGCCCACCAGCAGAATGTCGACCCCCATCGAACAGATTCCCGAGGCGAGGGCGTTTTCGAGCATGTAGCCCGAAAGCCGCGTGTCCTTGCCGATCACGATCCGGTGGCGGCCGCTTTTGCGCTCCTTGAACACGTGGGCCGCGGCCCGGCCCAACCTGACCATCATCTCGGCGGTCATGGGCTCGATGTTGGCGACGCCCCGGATTCCGTCCGTTCCGAACAATCTCCGTCCCATTGCCCCGTCCTCCTGCACAGCCGACGGCTGGAAGGCTAGAAAACCGGAAAGCTAGAAAGCTGGAAAGCAGAACGCCTCAAACCCAAAGGGGGCACGATCGGGAGCCTGCCCCCGCCCCGTCACGGCGGACCTCATTCCGGCGCGACGGGGGGTTGTCCCTCTGCGGCGGATTCGGCCGGTGCCGAGCGTATGGTCTCCTCCTGCGGTTCCCCGGGCGCCTCCGACGGCGGTTCCACGATGCGCTCCACCGTGTTGGGGGCGACCTCCACCACCTCTACGGAGGCCGGGGCCTCCACCACCACGCGGACCGGGCCGGGGCCCCCCGGCTCGGCCCGCACCCGGATGTCCTCGGGCACGATCCGGGCCACCGCCCGGACCGGCCCCCGGATCTTGACCCGAACCGCTGGGGGCACGAGGGTGCCCCCTTCGGGCCCTGCGGAAACCGGAATCCCGAGAAACTCCCGCTCCGCCACGACCTCCCGGATCGCCACGGTGACCTTCACGCTGGTCGCGTCCAGGGGCCGGATCGTGGGATCGGGGAACGCGAGCCCCACGGGGCGGGTGAGCCCCCCGGTGGCCCCCGCGACGTCCACCGGTTCGGTGGGCACTTCTGTCAGGGCGCGAAGGGCGCGCTCGGCCCCGCTCACCCGCACCTCGGCGGGCTCGGCCTCCACGGACACGACCTCGAACCCCTCGGCCGGACTTCCCCGGAGCCGCGGCTTCACCCGCACGGTCTTCTCCACCCGGCGATCCACGTCGACCGTGATCACCGACGGGGAGATGTACGTCACGTCGACGCCCCGGGGCAGGTTGAGCCGCGAGGGCAGAATCTCGAACGAGCTGATCCCCGGCTGCACCCCCTCCAGATCGAGGGACACCCGTAGCTTCGCCGGATCAATGGCGGCCAGGAGGGTCCGGGGCCCGTTGACCCGGACCCGGATCGCCTCGGGCACGGGGCTCACGACCACCCGGTCGGAGGGGATGCCGGTGAGCTCCAGGGGAACCGTGAGGCTCACCTCGCTTCGCTTCTCCCCCACCACGAACATCCACAGGAGCACCGCAAACCCCAACGACAGGAGCTTGAGGCCCCAGTTCTCGGTCAGCCACGCCCGCCAACTGAGCCTCAAGGCCGGACCTCCGCGCGCCGGACCTTCGCCTTGGCCTTCTCGCCCCGGGCGGCCGCCTCCCCCACCCGGAACAGATTGAGGAGCACCTTGCGCAGGGTGGCGCCGTCGAGGTCCCGGGTCACCCGGCCGTTCACGGCCACGGAGATCGCCCCCCTCTCCTCGCTCACCACGATCACCACGGCGTCGGTCTCCTCGGTGAGCCCGATGGCCGCCCGGTGCCGGGTGCCGAAGTCCTTGTCCAGGTCGGACCGGGTGGTGAGCGGCAGCAAGCACCCCGCCCACAGGATCCTCCGGCCCCGGACCACCACGGCGCCGTCGTGGATCGGGGAATAGGGCAGGAAGATGGCCTGGAGCAGCTCCCGGCTTACAAGGGCGTCGAGCGCCACCCCCTTCTCCACCTGGTCGTCGAGCCGGGTGTCGCGCTCCAGCACGATCAGGGCCCCGATCCGCTTGTTCGCGAGGCTCACGGCGGCGCGCATCAACTCCTCGATCACCGCGGCCTCCTGGGCCCCCTCGCGGCCCCCCAGGAACGGGTTCATGCCCACGTGGGCCAGGGCCCGGCGGATCTCGTTTTGGAAGAGCACCACGATCACGAGGATGATGGACGAGAGGAAGGCGTTCAAAAGCCAGTGCAGGGTGAAGAGCTCGAACACCTGGCTCCCCACGTAGGCGACGACCAGGATCGCGAGCCCGACCAGGATCTGCAGCGCACGGGTCCCCTTGAGCAGGAGGAAAATCCGGTAGATCACGAACGCCACGAGCAGGATGTCCACCACATCCTGCACCCGCAGCCCGCTCAAGAGGTCGAGCAACCGTCACTCCTCTTCGGCGCTACACACCGCCCACGCCAGATCCGCCGCGCGCCGGGTGGCGCGCACATCGTGGACCCGCAGGATCCGGGCGCCCCCGGCCACCGCCAGGACCGCCGCGGCCAACGAGCCCTCCAGCCGGTCCTTGGGATCGTCGATGCCCAGGGTCTTCCCGATGAAGGATTTGCGGCTCGCGCCCACCAGAATGGGGCATCCCAGCGACCGGAACTCCCCGAGCCGTCGAAGGAGCACCAGGTTCTGGCCTGCGCTCTTCCCGAACCCGATCCCCGGATCGATCCAAACCCGGCTCCGGTCCACCCCGGCCTCGACGGCCCGGTCGACGCTTTCCTCGAGCGCCCGGAAGATCTCGCCCACGAGGTCGTCGTACGTGGTGTCGGACTGCATGGTGCGGGGATCGCCCCGCATGTGCATGACCACGAGGCCCGCCCCGGTCTCCGCCACCGCCCGGGCCATCTCGGGGTCCATCCGAAGCCCGCTCACGTCGTTGACGATGGCGGCGCCCGCGTCCACGGCCTTCCGGGCCACGGCCGCCTTATACGTGTCGACCGAGATCGGCACCCCCACCCGGTGGGCCAGGTGTTCGATCACGGGAAGGACCCGGCGCTCCTCCTCGTCCTGGGACACCAGCGGGGCGCCGGGCCGGGTGCTCTCGCCGCCCACGTCCAGGAGGTCGGCGCCCTCCTCCACCATGGCAAGGGCCCGTTCCAGGGCGGCGTCGCGGTCGAAGAACTCGCCCCCGTCCGAGAACGAATCGGGGGTGACGTTGAGGATGCCCATCACCAGGGGCCGGGCTTCGAGGCGGAGCGTCCCGCCGTGCCAGCGGAACTCCACGGGCTCCCCGGCCCCCAGCAGCGCCTGGAGCTCGTCTGCCAACCGCTTGAGCCCGAACGGTTGGGGCCGGAGCTTCCGAACGAGCCGGCGCACTTGCTTCCGGGTCCCCAGGATGATCGCGTCGGACCGCTCGGCCGAGCAGTTCACCACGCCCCGGGCCACGGCGGCATCGCCCCCCAGGGAGAGCATCTCCTGCTTCAGGATGTTCGCCGCCGGGGACCTCAGGCCCTCGACCCGGATCGCCAGGAACCCGGCCTTGTCGATCATCCGCGCCACCCCGGCCGCGTCGGCCCCCACCCGTTCCAACTCGGCCCGGGCCCGCTCGGGTTCCGTCAGATCCATGATGCGCAAGTGGTACACGGGAGACTTCCTCCTGGCTAGGCGGCTAGGCGGCTAGGCGGAAAAATCCTTTGAATACCCACAAGCGCCGGTTCGGCAACGGTCTCCCGGGGCCCGCGGCTCCGCCGACGGGGTTTCGGTCCGTGTCGGGGCCGAAGTCGCTCCCCCGCCCCGGGGCCCGCGGGAGCACGCGCCTCCAGGTGGCCCGAGCGTCCCGGTCCTCTCCGCGTCCTCCGTGGTTCCCCGACGGTTCCCTTGCCCCCTAGCCGAACAGCTCGGGCTGGCGGGGGTCCTTTGGAGGTCGTGTGCGGCCCGCTTCCTTTGTTTCGGCCGGAGACGACCCGGGCTTCTCCTCGCCGCCCCCTCCGCCGCCCGAGTCGGGCCCTCCCCCTTCCCCGCCGCCGGATCCTTGCTCCGAAGCCGGGGCGGCGCCCACGATCGCCTGGATCTCGTCGGCCACCAGCACCTCCCGCTCCAGCAGCGCTTTTGCCAGCGCGTCCAACCGATCCCGGTTTTCGGAGAGCAGGGTGCGGGCCCGCTCCAGGTTCTCCCGCACGATCCGCTTGACCTCCTCGTCGATCTCCTCGGCCGTGCGCTCCGAGTAGTCCCGGTGGGTGGCGAGCTCCTTCCCGAGAAAGATCTGCTCCTCCTCCCTGCCGAAGGTGAGCGGCCCGAGGCGGTCGCTCATGCCCCATTTGCACACCATGCGCCGGGCGATCTCGGTGGCCTTCTCGATATCGTCCCCCGCCCCCGTCGTGAGGTGCCCCACGGCGAGCTCCTCGGCGGCCCGTCCCCCGAGGAACACCGCGATGCGATCGAGCAAGTACTCCCGGGTGTAGGTGTGGCGCTCGTCGATCGGGAGCTGCTGGGTCACGCCCAGCGCCCGGCCCCGGGGGATGATCGAGACCTTGTAGATGGGATCGGCATTGGGGAGCATCATCGCCACGAGCGCGTGGCCGGCCTCGTGGTAGGCGGTGTTCCGGCGCTCCTCCTCCGAGAGCACGAGGCTCCGGCGCTCGGCCCCCATCAGCACCTTGTCCTTCGCCTTCTCGAAGTCGTCCATGCCGACCTTATCCTTGCCCTGGCGGGCGGCGGCCAGGGCGGCCTCGTTCACCAGGTTCTCCAGGTCGGCCCCGCTGAACCCCGGGGTACCCCGGGCGAGCGTCTCCAGGTCCACGTCTTCGGCCAGGGGAACGTCCTTCACGTGGACCTTGAGGATCCCCTCCCGGCCCCGCACGTCGGGCCGGGGGATCACGATCTGCCGGTCAAACCGGCCGGGCCGCAGGAGCGCCGGGTCGAGGACATCGGGCCGGTTCGTGGCGGCGATCAGGATCACCCCCTCGGACGACTCGAACCCGTCCATCTCCACCAGGAGCTGGTTGAGGGTCTGCTCGCGCTCGTCGTGGCCGCCCCCCAGGCCGGCGCCCCGGTGGCGGCCCACCGCGTCGATCTCGTCGATGAAGATGATGCAGGGGGCGTGCTTTTTAGCCTGGACAAAGAGGTCGCGGACCCGGCTTGCCCCCACCCCCACGAACATCTCCACGAAGTCCGATCCGGAGATCGAGAAGAACGGCACCCCGGCCTCGCCGGCGATGGCCTTGGCGAGCAGCGTCTTCCCCGTGCCCGGAGGGCCCATGAGGAGCACGCCCTTGGGGATGCGGCCGCCGAGCTTCGTGAACTTCTTCGGGTTCTTGAGAAACTCGATGATTTCCTCGACCTCCTCCTTGGCCTCGTCGATCCCGGCCACATCGGCGAAGGTCACCTTGGTCTCGTCGGGGGTGAGCATGCGGGCGCGGCTCTTGCCGAAGCTCAGGGCCTTCCCCCCACCCGCCTGCATCTGGCGCATGAAAAAGATCCACACCCCGATCAAGAGGAGCATGGGGAACCAGGAGATCAAGATCGTAACGTACCAGGGGGAGTCCTTTTCGGGCTTCGCCGTGATGGCCACCCCGTTCTCCCGAAGGATCCGCACGAGATCCGGGTCGTCCGGCCGGTAGGTCCGAAACGGGGTCTGGTCGGTCATGACCCCCTGGACCTCGCGTCCTTGGAGCACGACCTCGCTCACCTGGCCGGTTTCGACCGCCTCCAGGAAATCGGAGTAGGTGATGTTCCTCTGAACCGTCTGATTCCCGGGGAACAACTGGAACAACAGGAGCAACACGAGGAGGATGAGCAACCACAGGGCCAGGTTGCGAAAGAACGGCCGCTGGGGCCGGGTCGCGATCGACATCCGGTACGACTCCAAGTCTGCAGGAACAGGGAAAACGAATCGGGGAGAACGCTGAAACTTAGCACAGGGGCCGGCGCTCCAACAACGGATTTCGCCCTCCGGACTCAGGAAGTCACGAGACGGATCCAGGCCGGGCCGTCCTCGGCCCCGGCCCAGAACCAGGGCCCCAGGAGGCCGAAGATCCCCCCCCCATCCTCGACCACCCAGGTTTCGTCCCGGCGCCACGAAGGGATGCGCGCCTCCATGAGCAGGTCCTTGACCTTGGCGGTCCGGCCGCCCCGCTCGAACCGATCTCCCGGCAACCGGGGGCGGAGCCTCACGCCGCCGGCGCCCCGGCCGGCAGGAACGGCCACGGCTGGCGCCTCCGGCCGTGGCCCAGCGGCCCACACGACCTCGCACCGGCCGCCTGTCCAAGCGCGCGCCCCCGGCCCGGCCAACTCCAGGGTAGGAATTCTCGGCTCCGGCCGCCGGGGGAGGAACCAGAGGTCCCCGAAGCACCGGCACACGGCCGCTGGGCCCGGGACAGGGACCCACCGTTCCCGGCCGGCGGCCCCGAGAAGGCGGTCGATCGCCTCGAGGTGCCCGAGGTCCAGAAGGGCGGGATCCGCCCCGACCCGGACCCAGGCGGCGAGGTAGACGCGAAACCGGACCGCGTCGGGCAGTTCCGTCAGGTCCCCGACGGGGAACCGCCATCCCTCGGGTTCCCGAACGGCGAACCGCTCCACCCAGTCCCGGGCCCACCCCGAGAGCACCCGATCGTCCCGGGCGATGAGGCCGGCCGAACGAAGGAGCGCCCCCTTGGCCCCGGGCCGCACCGCTTCCAGGAGCGGCAGCACCTCCTGCCGCAACCGGGCCCGGGCGAACCGGGGCGAGAGGTTCGACGGGTCCTCGCGCCACCGCCATCCGCACGCGACGGCCACCCCCTCCAGGTCCCGCCGCCAGATTCCCAGGAGGGGCCGCAGGAACGGCGGGGACCATTCGGCCATCCCCCCGAGCCCCCGCGGCCCAGCGCCCCGGATCAGCCGAAACAGCACGGTCTCGGCCTGGTCGTCGGCGTGGTGCGCCAGCGCCACGCACCCGAGGCCCAGGGCCTCCCGTTCCCTCTTCAGGAACGCCCGTCGCTCGGCCCGGGCCCAGGCGTGGAGGTTTCCCCGGCGGCTCCCGGGGTCGAGCCGCCGATACCGGAACGGGAGCCCGAGCTCGGCCGCCAGGTCCCGGCAGAACGCGGCGTCCTCGGCCGACTCGGGGCGCAGGGCGTGGTCCACGTGGGCCAGTGCCACCGGCCCCAGGCCCTCGGGTGCCAACTCGGCGACCAACCGGGCCAGGCACGTCGAGTCGAGCCCCCCCGACACGGCCACCAGGGCCCCCCGGCCCCACAGACCGTGCCGCCGGAACGCCCGCTCCACGGTCTGGCGCAGAAACGTTGACACGTTCTCGCCGTCCGGAGTAGAGTTTCGCACTTTCGTGAATCCGCCGGCCGTAGGCGCCGGAACCCTAGAGGAGGTACGCCGCCATGCTCTGCCAGACGATCAAGAAGGACAAAGACTGCTTTTTCTGGGGCGCCCAGGGCTGCACCTTCCCCGGCGGGGAGTGCCGGCCCGTGGTGGAGAAGTGCGAGGGTTGCGCCCGGATCGAGGAGTGGCCCACCGGCAAATACTGCTCCGCCTACCCGGCCCCGGCCAAGCAGTGGGCCCTCGGCCTTTGCAACATGGCCACGCACATCAAGATCGAGGAAGAGAAGACCCAGAAGATGCTGAACCCCCTGAAGGCCAGCAAGCGGAAGGCCGCCGGCCGCTAGGCCGACGGGGTCGGTTCTCTGCTCGGCGCCTCAGAGGCCCGCCCGGAAGGGCGGGCTTTTGTCGTCTCAGGGGTCTCCCACCCCACCATGCCCGCGCTCATGATCAGCTTGAACGCCTGCTCCACCGTGATCTGGAGCGGCACAGCGTCCTCCTCCGGCACCAGGAGGTAGTATCCCGACGTGGGGTTCGGGGTGGTGGGCACGAACACATTGAGCACCCGCTGGGGAGTGCGGGTCTGGACCTCCCCCTTGCTCAAGCCCGTCACGAACCCGATGCTGTAGAGTCCCTTGCGGGGGTACTCCACCAGGACCACCCGGTGGAACTTGTCGCTTCGGGCGTCGATCAACTGCTGAAGAAGCTGCTTCACCGCCTGGTAGAACGCACGTACCACCGGGATCCGGTCGAGGATCCGCTCGTAGGCCCTCACCACGCTGTGCCCGAACAAGTTCGCGCTCAGGAACCCCACGACCTGGATGAAAAGGAGCGTGAGGATCACCCCCAACCCGGGGATCCGGAACCCCAGGTAGGTCTCGGGCAGGAACCGCTCCGGCACGAGCGCCAGGATCCGGTCGGCCCACCGCACGATGGCGGCCACCACGTAGAAGGTAAGCCCCAGGGGCACGATGACCAGGAACCCGGCGATGAAGTTTCGCCGGATCCGGTCCCGCAGGTATCGCACCAACCGTGCAAACCAGCCCACGCGGCCTCCGTGTCAGGGGTCAGAATTCGGAGGACAGAGGTCAGAAAACCCCTGTCCTCCGTCCTCTGTCTTCTGGCACCGGCGCATCGCCCCCGGTTCGGGGGGCAAGGGGCCTCCCGGAGAGCCGGGTGCGGCCCCCGCAAAAAGCCGCGCAGTGCCTCCGTCGCTCGCACCACGAACCCGCCGCGTCTGGGCGGCTAGGCGGTGAAACAACCGCCTGGGGCCTGGGCTGCGCGGCGGCTCGGGTGCCGGCACTCGCGCCCGGCCGGAGGGAGGCCCCTTGCCCCGCCCGCCGGCGCGTATGCCGGCCGTTGCCCAGCCGGAAACATGCGGGCACACCCGCCGGAACCGTGAGGCCCCCCGAAACTGCAGCTACACCGCCTCGCCGTCGAGCCACAGGGCCTCGACGCGGCCTCCCCCCAGCACGGTCTCCCAGGGGTCGCGGCCCTCCAAGGGGACCGCCATCATATCAGCCCGCGCCCCCGGGGAGAACCGGCCAACCCCGGCCCCCAGGCCGAGCACCTCGGCACCGCCCCGGGTGGCGACCCGGACGGCCTCCTCGGGGCTCCAGCCGTAGTCGTCCACCGCGGCGGCCGCATCGGCCCGCAGATCCAGATCCCCGGACGAAAGCACGCTGTCGGTGCCGAGGGCCACCGGGACGCCTGCGTCCAAGAACGCCCTTCCCGGCGCGGCCCGCCCCGACAGCCGGCGGTTGCTCCGGGGGCACAGCACCACCCCGGTGCCGCTCCGGGCAAGGACCTCCACGTGACGGCGCTCCACGTGGACGGCGTGCACCACGATCGCTCCCGGCCGGAGGATCCCCAGGCGGTCGAGCCAGTCCACGGGGTGGAGCCCCGGCGCGGGCGGCGGGGCGAGCCCCAGGGTCTCGTACAGGGTGTCCCGGATGGGCCCCGTTCCCTCCCGGCAAAACTCGACCTCGGCGGCGGTTTCCGCCAGGTGCACCATGAGCCGGGCCCGACCGGCCACCCGGCGGAACCCCTCGGCGCACACCGTGTACGGGGCGTGGGGCGAAACGCCCCACGCCCGACCTCCGCAGGCCGTCTCGAGCCGTTCCAGGCCCGCCCAAGCGGCCGGCAGGTGCTCGTCGTGGGCCGCGATCAGTTCGGGGAAGGCGAGGATCCGAGGACCGCCCACCGGGTACCCCTGGGCCGTTTCCGACCGGGTCACCACGTCGGCGACCCACCCCTGGCCGGCCCCCAGGCAGGCCTCGGCGCCGGCCGCCGCCGCCCGGGCCCACCGGGCGGGGGGGGCCGCCCGTTTTTCCGCGATGACCCCGAGCACCCACTCCGCGAACCCGGGCGCCACGGGCGGCCGGAGCCCGGTCAGCTCCAGATGGGCGTGGGCGTTCACCAGGGGCGGCAGGAGTACGAATCCCGGCAGATCCACCCGCTCGGCGGCCCCGGCCTCCTGGGCGACGTCCTCGTGTTTGCCGATCTGGCGGATCGTGCCCCCCTCCACGAAAACGGCCCCGCCCTCCAGGGCGGGGCCGTCCATCGTCAGCACCCACGATGCCGAGAACACCCTCCGGTCCGAGGGGTTCATCTCAAGCGGCCTTTTGCGACGCGATCCGGTTCGCCCCGTCCACGAACACGAGTTTCGGCTGCCACGAGGCCACCTGCTCCTCCGGCACCTGGGCGAACGCGCAGATGATCACCAGGTCCCCGGGCGAGGCCTTGTGGGCCGCGGCGCCGTTCAAGCAGATCTCGCCCTCCCCGGGAGTGCCCGGGATGGCGTAGGTCTGGAACCGCTCGCCGTTGGCGATGTTGTAGATCCAGACCTCCTCGTAGGGCACGATGTCGGCCGCCTCGAGGAGAACGGGGTCGATCGTCACGCTCCCCTCGTAGTGGAGATCCGCCCCGGTCACCGTGGCCCGATGGATCTTTCCCTTCAGCATGGAACGGGTCATCGTCTCACCTCCGTTCGCCGCCCCTCGGCGTCGCGTATCCTCTCCCCCAGGCCCAAGCTCCCTACCCCCGCCGCTCGAGCACCCGGTTGTCGATGAGCCGCGTCCGGCCGGCGAACGCGGCAATTGCCAGAAGCGCCCGGTCGTCGATCGATCCGACCGGCTCGAGGGTGTCCGGGTGCCGGATCTCCACGTAGTCCACCCGGAGGCCCGCCCCCTCCAGCAACGACCGGATCTCGCCCGCCAGCGCCCCGGGGTCCCGCACCCCCGCCTCCACCTGCTCCTGGGCCCACCGGATCGCCCGGGGGATCGCCAAGGCCTGTCGGCGCTCCTCGTCCGACAGGTAGGTGTTCCGGCTCGAAAGGGCGAGCCCGTCGGCCTCCCGCACCGTGGGCACCCCGACGATGCGCACCGGCACGTTCAGGTCGCGCACCATCCGCCGAACCACCTGGAGTTGCTGGTAGTCCTTTTCCCCGAACACCGCCACGTCCGGCTCCACGGCGTGGAACAGCTTCAGGACCACCGTGGCGACACCCCGGAAATGGCCGGGGCGGGACGCCCCGCACAGGGGCTTCGAGATCTCCTCGACCGTCACGTAGGTCTGGTACCCTTCCGGATACATCTCGGCGGCGGAGGGGAAGAACACGGCGTCCACCCCGGCCTCCTCGCACAGCCGCCGGTCGCGCTCCTCGTCCCGGGGATACCGGTCGAAGTCCTCCCCCGGGCCGAACTGGGTGGGGTTCACGAAGATCGACACCACCACGCGGTCGGCGAGCTCCCGGGCCCGGGCCACCAGCCGGAGGTGCCCCTCGTGCAGGTACCCCATGGTGGGCACGAACCCCACGGTTTCCCCCCGCGCCCGGGCGGCCCGGGACCAGGCCCTCATCGCGTCGATCGTTTCCAGCCACTCCATGGGGTCGTCCTCGCACACGGCCAAAACAAAAGCGCCCGCCGGAGGTCCGGGGGCGCCAAGCCGCAAATGCGGCGAAACGACGGTTCTGTGCCTTCACGGGAATCCCGGAAGGTACATCGCGCTGGCCTCTCCCGTCCCGGTCCGGCCTCCCGGATCCAAGCGGTGCGGCATCTGGTATCATACCGGGGAAGGCCGTGTCAACGCCCGCGCCCGGAGGAACCCGGTTTGAATCGCGCAAGCGACGACCTCCCGCGCTTCCTGGTGGACGCCATGCTCGGCAACGTGGCCCGGGATCTCCGGCTCCTGGGCTACGACGCGGAGTTTCGTCCCGAACTGCCGGACCCGGCGCTCCTCCGGCTGGCCCAGCGGGAGGGCCGGGTGCTGGTCACCCGCGACCGGGGCCTGGTCCGAAGGGCCCGAAACGTCCGGTGCGTGTGGGTGGCGGCCACGTCCCCGGCGGAGCAGACCCGGGAGGTGTTGGCCGCCCTTCCGCCCCACCCGGCCCCTCCGGCGTGGAGCCGCTGCCTCGTGTGCAACGGCGTCCTCCGGCCCGCTCCCGACGACGCCGCCCTCGCCAAGGTTCCGGACCACATCGCGCTCCGGCATCGCAGGTCCCTCATCGCCTGCGACCGGTGCGGCCGGGTCTACTGGCCGGGCTCCCATGCGGCACGGCTCGCCGAGCGCCTCCGGCGCCTCCGGGGCGCCGCTTTACAGGTGGCGGGGGGTTCAGTATAAAGCAGGGCTTCCGAGTAACTTCGGCTAGGCGGCTGGGCGGCTCGGCAGCTAGGCGGCTAAGAACCTTCGGGATTCCGGCGTCATCGCGCCGGCCAACCCGTGGGAGCGGCTGCCGTATCAGGGGCCAGAATTCAGGAGTCAGAGGTCAGAGAACCCCCTGTCCTCTGTCGTCTGTCCACTGACTCCTGGCACGGACGCCGCGCCCGATCCGACCTTGGGCGCGAGAGGGACGCCGGCGCCCCCTGGAGGGACATCGTGAGCGAATCGGTGGCGGTTTACCCCGGGAGTTTCGACCCCATCACCAACGGCCACGTGGACATCATCGAGCGCACGGCCGAGGTGTTCGACAGGGTGGTGGTGCTCGTGGCCGTGAACCGGGACAAGCGCACCCTGTTCTCGGTGGAGGAGCGCATCGACCTCATCCGGCGCGTGTTCGCCGACCAGCCCAAGGTCCAGGTGGATGCGTTCCAGGGGCTGCTGGTGGAGTACCTGCGGCGCAACGGCTACCGGGTGGTGGTACGCGGGTTGCGGGCCGTCAGCGATTTCGAGTACGAGTTCCAGATGGCCCTCATGAACCGGAAGATTTACCCCGAGATGGACACCTTCTTCCTGGCCTCGAAAGAGAACTACAGTTATGTGAGCTCGAGAATCCTGAAGGAGGTGTTCGAGCTCGGGGGCTGCATCAAAGATCTGGCCCCCGACCTGGTGATCGACGCGCTTCGCGCCAAGTTTCGCCGGCCCCCCACGAACGGAGGTAACCCGTGAAGCTGAGTTCTCGCGCCAAACTGCTCAAGCCCTCCCCCACCCTGGCGATTACGGCCAAGGCGAAACAGCTTCGGGCCCAGGGGATCGACGTGATCGGGTTCGGGGCAGGGGAGCCCGACTTCGGCACCCCGGCCCACGCCGTGGAGGCCGCCGTGGAAGCCCTGCGGGCGGGGGACACGCGCTATACCCCGGCCGGCGGCACGCCGGAGCTCAAGAAGGCCGTTGGCGCCCGGATCGAGGCCGACTACGGCCTGCGGTACGGGGCGAACGAGATCACGGTGGCGTGCGGCGCCAAACACATCCTCTTCAATCTCTTCCAGGTGCTCCTCGAGCCCGGTGATGAGGTGATCGTGCCGGCGCCCTACTGGGTGAGCTACCCGGACCAGATCCAACTGGCCGGCGGTCGGGCGGTGATCCTCCCGACGGCCGAGGAGGACGGGTTCCGGATGCGGCCTGAGGCCCTCGAGGCCGCCCTCACGCCCCGCACCAAGGCCCTGGTGCTCAACAGCCCCTCGAACCCCACGGGGGCACTCTACACCAGGGAGGACCTCGCAGCGCTTGCCGAGGTACTCCGGGGCCGGGACGTGGTGATCGTGAGCGACGACATCTATCACCGGCTCGTGTACGGGGAAGCGCGGTTCACGAGCATTCTGGAGGTGGCGCCGGAACTCCGGGATCGGACCGTCATCGTGAACGGGGTGAGTAAGACCTACGCGATGACCGGGTGGCGCATCGGGTACGCGGCCGGGCCGGCCGAGGCGATCGCCGCCATGGAGGCCCTCCAGAGCCAGTCGGCTTCGAACCCCACGAGCTTCGCCCAGAAGGGCGCCGTGGCCGCCCTGACCGGCCCCCAGGACTGCGTGGAGGAGATGCGCCGGGCGTTCGAGGCCCGCCGGGACCTGATCGTGGAGACACTCAACCGGATCCCGGGGGTCACCTGCCGCTCCCCGGAGGGCGCGTTCTACGTGTTTCCCAACGTGTCGGGCCTCCTCGGACGCCGGTGGGGCGACCGGGAGATCGGATGCCCCGCGGACCTGGCCGCGTACCTTCTGGACGAGGCCCGGATCGCCGTGGTTCCCGGGGAACCCTTCGGCTCCGACCGCCACCTGCGACTCTCCTACGCGATCTCCGACGACGCGATTCGCGAAGGGCTCCGCCGGTTCGCGGAGGCGGCCGCCCGCCTCGGCGACTAGGAAACCGATGGACGACCAGAGGTTTCGGGGGCTTACGGACGACGAACTGGTGGAACTCCTCTACACCGCCGGGGACCGGTTGCCCCGGGAGGCGGTGGAGGAGTTCCTGCGCCGCGGGGACCGGATGCTGCCGCGGCTTGCCGAGATCGTGTCCGACAAGCGGGCGTGGACCCAGCAACTCCCGGAGTGGTGGGCCGTGGTTCACGCCACCTACATCCTGGGGGCGATGGAAACCGAGGATGCCCTCGTTCCCCTCCTCACGGCGCTTCGCTGGGCCGACGCCTTCGACTGCGACTGGGTGACCGAGGATCTCCCGAGCATCTTCGGCCGCATCGGCGACGTGGCCTACGTGCCCCTGATGCGGATCGTGGCCGACGTGACCGCGGGCCCGGGGGCCCGCTCGGTGGCGCTCGCCTCCGCGGTGGCCGCGGCCATCGGCCACCGTCGCCGGACCCGGGAGGTGACCGAGACGGCCGCGGCGATCCTGCGAAGCCCCCAGGAGCCCCTGTACCTTCGGCAGACCGCGGCCAACGTGCTCGTGGACCTCAAGGCGCGCCGGCACCGCGACCTCCTGCTGGCCTTCGGGCGCGAGGAGGCCGCCCGGCACCGGGACGATCCGGAGTACCAGGGCGTGTTCTACGACTGGGAGGTGGACGACCTGCTGGAGGACCGAACCGGGGACGCCGGCCTGGAATACTACCAGAGGGACTGGCTCGCGTTTTACGACCCGGAGGAGATCGAGAAACGCCAGGAGCGCTGGCGCCGGGAGGAGCAGGAGGCCGAAAGCGCCGGCGAGCCGGTTCCCTCCCATCCGGCGAGGCCCGACCTGGGGGCCCCCTGCCCCTGCGGCTCAGGCCGGCCGTTCGGCCACTGCTGCTACCTGCGGATGCACTAGAGGGGCGCGGGGGAATCGGGGCTTCCCAAGTTCCTTTAACCCGGCGTCAATAAAGGCGCGGGGGGCCGCCCCGGCGTGGGGCCTGCTTCCGGCCGTGCGTGAGTGCGGCATCCGGCCACTGTAGGAGCCACGCCCGGCGCTCCAGCAGGCCCCCCGCCCCGAATCGCTCCTCTTTAGCCGCCGGGTTGATAGCCTTTCCGCTTCCCGGCCTCCTCACCGTTCTCCAACCTTCGCCGTTCCCCCGTGGTCAGATAGCGGCGCACGTCGGCCAGGATCCGCCCGTGGTCGAAACAAAGGGGTTCGGGCAGACGATCCCACGACCATACCTTGACGTCGGCCGCGTCGCTTCCGGCCGCAGGCTCCCCGTCGGCCTCGGCCAGGTACACCGTCGTGATCGTGTGGCGGCGCGGATCTCGCCGGGGATCCGAGTAGGTGAAGAACTGCTCCCGCAACCGCACCCGAAGCCCTGTCTCCTCAAACGCCTCCCGGGCGGCCGCTGCCTCCAGGCACTCCCCCTCCTCCACGAACCCCCCGGGCAGAGCCCACCCGTGGGGCGGGTTCTTGCGGCGCACGAGAACCACCCCGTCGTCCCGGAGGATGACCACGTCCACCGTGGGCAGGGGATTGCGGTACCCCGTCACGCCCGGGCCTCTTTCGTCTGTTCGTTCACCCGGGAGAAGAACTCCTCGGCGTTCGCGGCCTCACCCCTCTGGTACTCGGCCCAGGCCGCCACGAACCGCAGGCGTCCCTCGGCCAGGGCGTCCTCGCCCGGGTAGGACTGCTCCTCCAGGGCGGCGACCAGATCCGCGGCCCGTTGGCGCGCCGCCTCGGCGTCCATCCCCGGCATCAGCACCGCAAAAGTGGAACCGAAGCACCGGCCGATCACTTCCTTTCCTCCGCTCTTCGCCCGGATCACCTCGGCCACGCGCTTTAGCACCTCGTCGCCGAATTTGTGACCCAACCGTTCGTTGTAGGCCGCGAAGTTGTCGATCCGCACGACCAGAAGCGACAGCGGCGACCCGGTCAACCGCGCCCGGTCGATCTCGCCTTGGAGGAGCTTCTTGAAGTGGAAGAACGTGAAAAGCTGCGTCAGATGGTCGGTGACCTCGAGTTCGTCCGCATAGAGCTTGAGCTGCTGGTACAGGCGCGCGTTCTCGATCGCCACGGCGGCCTGGCTCGTGAAAAGCTCGAGGGTCTCGATGACCTCGCCGGGAATCGGGCGTTTGCTGAGCTGGTTGTCCACGGCCACCACCCCGACGCAGTCGCTTTCCACGATCATCGGGATCACGATGAAGCTGCGGCTCCGAAGCGCCCGGATCTCATCGTAGGGGGGCTGGAGCCGCAGGTCCGACGGCAGTTCCCGGGCGTTTTCCACCCGGTAGGTGCGCTTCTGCAGGAACGCCTGGGCGATCACCCCACCGCCCGGCCCGAGCGGCAGGCGGATTTCCTCCGGGGGCTCGTCCTGGTTCCCGAACGCGCCCTTACACTCGAGCACCGTTTCCTCGGGGTTGGGGAGAAAGAGGAAGATCCGGTCGAGCCCCAGCACCTCGTGGGCCGCCCCGAGGATCGTACGGATCCGGTCCTCCAGGGACAGGGTTTTCTGCATGCTCACCGAAACCTCATGGAGCTTGCGGAGATTTCGGTTGGCGGCCTCCACGCGGCCGAGGAGTTCGAGGCGCTCCCGGTAGAACGGCTTGATCACGAGCGACACGGAGAGCGCCGTGCTCAGCAGGATGGCCACCCCCAGCACCGCGCAGGTCAGGAGCACGTATTTCTTGAGACTCGCGGCAATGCTGCTCGACGACGCGTAGGGCTCGTCCACCGCCACCACCCAGCCCCGGTCCTTGAGCACGCGGAACGCCACGATCCGGTCCTCGCCGAACAGGGTGGCGATCCCGATCCCGGCCTCGTACCCCTCGGCCGCAGCCGCCAGCTTCAGCCGGTTCCCCTGGGCCCGGTTCCCCAGGGCCTCCAGGGGCTTGTGGGCCGCCAGGAGCTCGACCTCCACCTCACCCAGGCTCGCGGCCTCCGGCATGCCGGCTGGCGCGGCCACGACCCGCCCCTCCCGGTCCACCACCCAGGCCCCCCCCGTGCGACGCAGGCGGTTACGCAGCACCACCCGGGACAGGTCGGCCTCCCCGGATCCCGCACCCGCCACCTCCTCCACGATCCGCGCCAGGTCGTCCGCCTCGGCCCGGAGCCGGGCCTTTACCTCGTCTTCGCTGAGTTTCGTGACCACGGCCCCGACCACCAGGGCGGCCAGCGCCACGATGGCCGCCGAGACCAGAATCAGCCGGACACCGAGCCCGGTGGGGACCTTTTCCGACATCGGGGCTTCCTCACATCTGGTGGCAGCCCGAACAGCCGCCCTGCACGGGCGCCATGCGGTCGCTGTCCGACGCGTGGGGGTCGTGGCAGCTCAGGCACATGAGCTTTCCTTCCGGATCGAGCCGCATGCCCGGCACCGTGAACTTGGGCGGTCGGCCCACGGGATGCTTATGGCGGGCCATGGTGTCCTCGTCGTGGCACAGCCGGCACAAGCCCTCCCCCTCCCCCTTCAGGAAATACTTCGGGTTGTCCGACGAGTGGGGATCGTGGCACCCAGAACAGTTCCCGTCGGCGAAAGGTTTGTGGAGCACGAACCGGTTCATCTTCTCCTTCATGTTCTCGTGGCACGACAGGCACAGGTCCCCCTGGGGCAACCGGATCTGGAACTTGAACGGCGACCCGTGGGGGCTGTGACAAACGGTGCAAAACCCCATCACCACCGGCCCGTGGACGTACGTCCGGGTGAACTTGGCCCGGATGTCGTCGTGGCAGGTGAAACACAGGTCCGACCCCTGGGTCACCAGGTCGTACTTGTGGGGCTTGCTTGTGAAATCGTGGCAGGGGCTGCATCCACCCACCGGAATCGGCCCGTGGACCCAGGTCTGGTCGGTGAGGTACCCGTGGCACCGCAGGCAGAACGTGGTGATCACCGTCACCTCCCCGCCGCCCTCGGGCTCCATCTGGTGGCAGTTCCGGCACCGGTCCTCGTGGTCGGGCGTGTGGAACTGGTACTCCGGAAAGGGCGACTGCAGCCCCTCGCCCATCACGGGTTCCCGGAACAGCACGATCGCGAGGTTCCCTTCGCCTCCCTCGGTTTCGGGGTACCGGATCTCGATGTAGTTGGACCCGAGGCTCAGGGGGGTGCGGACCCAGAACATCTTGCCGTAGCTCTTGGCCTCCCGTTCGCTCCCGCCGTTGAGCCTTAGGACAAACGGCCCTTTCCGTCCCCCGGTGAGACCGACCACCGAGATCGAGTCCTGGTAGGTCTTCGTGAAATTGTCCGGGGCGAGGAGGACCACGTTTTCCACCGCCGCCCCCACCTGCGCGGCGGTGGCCCCCTCCTCCACGACCCGCCGCACGGTTTCCTCCAACTCGTTCCACCGCTCCTCGTTGTACCCCACCACGGTCTGCACGATCTCCCCGTTGCGGTCGATCAGCACGTAGGTGGGAAGCGTCGTGATCCCGAACGCCCGGCTGATCTTCAGGTTGAGGTCCAACACCACGGGGAACGAGAGGATGTCCTTGAACTGGCCGTAAAACCGGCGCACCCGGGCCACATTGTACGTGTCGAGGTTCACCGCCACGACCCGGAGTCGTTCGGCGCCGTACCTGTTTTGGAGATTGACAAGCTTGGGAATGGACTGGACGCAGCTCGAGCAGTAAATCGAACCGAAATCCACGAGAATCGGGACCTTGCCCAAATGATCGGCAAGATCGAAGGTGTCGCCAGGGATCGTCATCCCTGTGAAAGGTTGTACTTTCTCGGCCGAAATGGCCGGAAGGGCGGCCACCAAGAGGACCGCCCCGAAAATCGCGCGGACCGAGAGCCGCATGATCACAGCCCCAGGGCTTTCTTCACTTCGGCCTCGAGGACCTCCTTATCGGTCAAACCCACCTCCGCGAACGCGATCTTCCCGTCTTTGCCCACGAGGTACAGGGTGGGCGTGCCGGCTACGCCGTAGGGGTCGGCCACCACGAACGACTCGTCCGGCGCGAGCTTGTCGATGAACACCCGGAAGGTGTAGCCCTGCTGCTTCACCAACCCCTGGATGCTCTTTTTCATCGGCTCCCCGTCGAGGGCCACCGCGATCACCTCGAACCCCTTGTCGCGGTACTCCTCGTAGAGCCGCTCGATCATCGGCATCTCGGCCTTGCAAGGCTCGCAGAAGATCGACCAGAAAACGAGAAGGTGGACCTTGTTCGGGGCCTCCTTGGACAACTGAAACGGCCGGCCCTCGATATCCTCGAGCGCAAAGTCCGGGGCCTTGTCCCCGGGCTTCAACATCTCGATGTCCCCGATCATCGGGATGTCGAGCGGGGTCAACTTCTTTTCTTGCGCCGCGGCCCCACCCGCCCAGAGCGCGGCCACGCCCGCCACCACCATCCACGCATACAGGGATTTCCGAAGCATGTTCCCCTCTCCCGATTCCGCTAGGAAAACCGATCACTCCCTCTCGAACTTCACGATCCGGGCCCCGGCCCGGTCGGCCACATACAGATCCCAGTTGCGCTCCAAAAAAGAACCCGCAGGCCGGAACGCCCCAACGTCGTCGCCGATCTCCGCCACCCGCTCCCCCCGGCGGTTCAAGACCCAGATCCTCCCGGACCCCTCGTCCGACAGGAACATCCGGTAAAACACGGGATCCACAGCAAGGTCCACGATCCTGGCATCTTTCGGCAACCAGGCTGAGAGGTCCAGGGTCTCCTCCCAGTCGCCGTCCAGGTCGAACCGTTCGAGCCGCCGCCACCCCTCGTTGAGAACCCAGATCCCTCCCCGGCCCTCCGGGGTGTAGGCCACGGCCGCCGGCTTTTCGAGGTGGTCCCGCCGTCCCCCGGTTCTTCGATCCCAAGAGGCCAGAAACCCGCCGTCGGGCCGGAACACCTGGACCCGTTCGTTTCCCGTGTCGGCTACGTAAAGACGCCCCCGCTCGTCGAACGTTACATCGGCCGGGTGGCGGAAGCGGCCGTCCGCGCTCCCGAGACTCCCGAGCACGAACGCCTCGACCCCCTCCTCGTCCACCACCACCAGTCGATGGTTCCCGGTGTCCACCACCCACAGCCGCCCGTCGGGCCCGAGCCCCAACCGCCGCGGCCGGTCAAGCCGGACCTCTCCGGTTCCACGGCTTCCGCCCAGGGTTTTCTCCCACCGGCCGGTCCGGGAGAACCAAACCAGGGCCTCGCGCTCCCGGTCCAGGGCGACGATCTCGCCGCCGGCCGTCACCGCGACGTCCACCGGTTCCCGGAGCTCGTTTCGGCCGCGCCCCCGCTCTCCGTACGCCTCGTCGAAGCGCCACGAGAGCTCCCGGGCCAGCCCGGCCGACGCGGCCAGGGCCACCGCGAGCCCGCCCGCGACGGCTGCGCGCCAAAGGTTCGAACGGATGGTCACCAGCGTCGGTCGCCCTCTCCACCGCTACTTCGGCTTCACCTGGAGGAGGATCTCTTCGGTCTGTTTTTCCGGCGCCACCTCGGGCTCGGCCGGCTGGCCCTCCTCGGTCGTCGGCGCTGGGGCGCCCTCCTCACCGGCCAGTTCCGCGGCCTTGGCCGCCTCGAGCATCCGCTGCACCTCGGCCTCCCGGGCCGCCCGGAACTCCGCGTCGAGTCGGGCCACGAGTCTTGCCACGCCCCGGGCGGCCACATCGTTGGGCGACGGCCCCTGGTTTACCCCCAGGATCTCCCCGAGGGTCGTGCTCGACTTGGCATAGGTCCGGCCGCTCCACAGGATGTCACCGGACTCCGTATCGATCATGTTGATTTGCAGGGCGAACTCCACGATCTCGGAGTTCTCCTCCTGGCCGAACACGAGGAGGTCGCCCAGAATCAGGGCTTGGGTCTGGAGCTCTTCACCCATCTTCCGGACAATCTCCCGGTCAAGCCCCTCGGTGTTGCGGAGCTTGAGCTTCTTCATGAGCTCGTTGACGTACCGGGGCTCCTCCACGGCGTCGAAGGTGCCCCGGTTCAGGAGCTCCTGCAGGAACAGATCCCGGGCGATCCGTGGGGCCTGGGCCCCCTCCACCACGCTGTCGAAGGGCAGCACCGCCACCTTTTTCACCTTGCCGTACTGGCGCTGACCGGCCGGGGGTTTCGCGTAGGTTTTCACCGACGCCCCCGCGCATCCCATCATGGTGGCCAGCGCGATCGCGCCCACCGCCCAGAGCATCCGCCGCATGGTGTCTCCTCCTCGTGTGTCTCGGGTCCTCGGGTTACGCTGTCTGTCGGGCGCCGAGAAACCGGCGCCACCTTATCAGAACTGCCCTTCTACCTCAATCAGATACCGGTGGGTGTCCCTCGTGTCCCCCTCGAGCTGCTGGTCGAGTTCCCACTCGAAGTTGACCGTGAAGAGGCCCTCCAGGAACTCCGCCGACAGGGTCACCTGGTGGTTGCGGGTGTCCTCGGCGTCACTCTTTTTGTCGAACTGGTACTCGTAGCTCAGGTCGTACTGCTCCAGGAAGCTCCAGTCGTAGGTGATCGAATACGTGTAGTCCACCGTCGGGCCCTCGTCGTCCTCGCTCTCGTCCGAGGCCGTTCGGGTCAGGCTCAACTCCAGGCTCATCCCCGCGAAAAAGTCCGAAAACGAGAGCGTCACGTCGGTGTCGTCGTCCCGCTTGATCGTCGCCTTGCCCTCAGCCGGATCGGTACTCGTGCGGGTGTACGTGTGGTCGAGGCTCAGGGTGGTCACCTCACCCAGCGTGAGCTCGTACTGGATCCCCACCTCCCACTGGCGCTCGATGTCCGTCTGGTTCGTCAGCAGGTCCTCGTCCTCGGTGTAGGTGTAGTCGGGCTCGAAGGTCAGGTTGGGCACGCCCTCGTAGGCGATCGTGAACTCCACGTCCCACTTGCGCTCGTCGGTGGTGCGGTCGCCCTGCTCCGTGGTCTTGTTCCAGGTGCGGGTCAGCGACACCTGGACCTGGTCGTTCCAGACCGAGGCATCGGCCTGGATCTCCCAGGTGTCGTCCACCGAATCGTCCTTGGGTTCGGCCGGGTCGTCGAACCACTCCACCTTGTCGCTCCGGTCGAACGAGGGGGAGATCGTCAGGTTCTCCAGGGGGCTAAAGTCGAGCGCCGCGGAGTAGTCCCGGGTAATCGCGTAGGAGCCCGGATCGGCCCCCCGGGTGTCCTTTCGCTCGTCGGAGTAGCTCAGGTCGATGTCGATCGTCTCGGTGAGGGAGCGGCCGTAACTCACCTCCCCGGTCCAGGTATCCGTCACGTCCACCGGGGCGGCCTGCTCCAGGTCCTTGTCCCAGTCGATCTCCCGGTCGAGGCTCAACTCCAGGTCATCCAGCGGCGTGAACGTGGCTTGGACCTGGACGTTGTTTTTCAAGCTGTCGTCGCGCTCGAGAACATCACCGCCATCGGCCAAAGTCAGACTCTGCTGGCGCTCATTGGTCCACTGGGCTTCCAGCTTGAACCGGTCTCCGAACTCCCGGTCGAACGAGATGTCCAGGCTGTACTGGCGATCCTCGGTGTCCGAGTCGGGATTGATCCGGTCGTCGGTGTCGTCGCGCTGGATATCGAAGGAGAGGTCCAAGAGGTCCCAGAACGAGTAGTCCAGGCTGGCCTCGCGCGAGGTGTCCACGGTCTGGGTGACGCCCCCTTCCTTGGAGAGGCTCCGTTGGAACGTGAAGCTCAGGTCCGGCAGCGCGTCCCCTTCCGGCTCCACCGTGAGTTCCGCGTCCCAGGAGTCGTCCCGGGTGGTCTCCTCGGCCGGGTCATGGGACGATTTCTCCGAGGTTTCCCAGCTGCCGGTCAGGGTCCACCACGGCCCCTGGAGTTCCAGGTCCACGGACGGGTCGACCTGACGGGTATCGTACCCGGGTTCGTTGATCTCGTCGGTGATGTCGAGGCCGAGCTCGAGGGAAAAGGTGAGGTCGGAATGGAGGGGGAGCTCGTAGGAAATCGAGTAGGACTGGTCCACCGTCTCGGTGGACTCGCTGCCTTCGGCCGTGACCTCGGTTTTCCGCTCGTCCGAGATCGAGGCGTCCACCGACCAGGTGGCGGCCCGCACGACGGCCGGCGCCAGGGCGGCCAAGGCGCAAAGCGCAACGATGGAAAGCCGGGGCTGGGGCATGCGTCCCGTCCGTTCCTCCGCATCCTGCCGCGACCAGAACCCCAGCCGCGGTTTTGTCTAGCAGTACCGGCCCTCGGGCCGGCCCCCGAAATGAAAAAAAGATAAAGAGTGCCCCAGGCCACCCCACATGGCCGAAAGTCCGGCGTTTTCTAGCAGAACGCCGGGGCTTGTGTCAACGAGAACACCCGGTCATCCGCCGGACGCGGCCCCCGGCACCCGGACCTCGTCCCCGGGCCGAAGCATCCGATCGGGCCCCCAGCCGTTGAGATCCAGCAGATCCGAAAGCTCCACCCCGTACCGGCGGGCAATCCCCCACAGGGTGTCGCCCGGTTCCACCACGTGCACCGCGCCGGAGGCCACCCGTTCGGGCCGGACCCGAAGCACCTGCCCGGGCCGAAGAAGCGACGAGCGGCCCAACCCGTTCCACCGCCGCAACTCCTCCACCGAGGTTCCAAACCGCCGGGCGATACCCCACAGGGTGTCCCCGGGCTTCACGCGGTAGCCGTCGGCGCCGGCCACCCTATCGGCCGGACGGCGCCGGGGCTTGAATCCGCGGGGCACGGGCACGACCAACTCCTGGCCTGGGCGGAGGCTGCGGGCCGACCGGATCCGGTTCAACTCCGAGATGGCCGCCACGCGGGTGTCGAACCGCCGTGCGATGCCCCACAGGGTGTCCCCCGGTCGCACCCGGTAGCGCTCGAAGGAGAGCCGCCGTTCCGGGGGCAGGCGTTCCAACGCCTCGGCCACCGAAGCTCCCCGGCCCGGCGGCACCCGCAGGGGGTATGCGCCGGCCCCCGGCGGGGTGCAGCCCCGGAGCAGGGCGGGGTTCAGCTCTTCGAGAACCCGGCGCCCCACCCCGGCGGCCCGCGCCGCCGTCGTGAGATCCACCGGGGTGGCCACCCGGACCGTGTCGTAGGCCCAGGGCTCGACGTCCCGTCGCCACGAAAGCCCGTAGGCCTCGGGCTCCCGGGCGATGGCCACGGCCGCGTAGAACTTGGGCACGTACCGGCAGGTCTCGCTCCGGAGCTCCCCGGCCTCCACGAGCCCCCAGAAATCCCCGGCGCCGCACCGCCGCAGGGCCCGGCCCACGGCGCCCGGGCCCGCATTATACGCCGCAAGGGCGAGCTCCCAGTCCCGGAACTGCTCGTAGAGCTCCCGGAGGTGGCGGGCCGCCGCCCGGGTGGCGAACTCCGGATCGAGCCGCTCGTCCACCCACCAGTCCACCCTCAGCCCGCTCGCCCGGGCCGTGGTCTCGATGAACTGCCACATGCCCACCGCACCGGCCGGCGATCGGGCATCGGGCCGGAAATGGCTCTCCACGAGGGCCAGGTAGGCGAGTTCTTCGGGAAGCCCCTCCTCGGCCAGGATCCCCCGGATCATGGGGAGATACCGCTCGCCCCTCTCGAACGCGGTCTCCAGGCTCCGCCGCCGGGCGCCGGAGAACTCGTCCAGGAGGGCCGACACCGCCGGATGGTCGGGGATGGGAAGTCCCGGGGGAGTCTCGGGCTCGCCGACCCCGGGATCCGCAGGGGATGGGGGCGCCGGAGCCTCCAGGGCCTTGGCGGGGACGGGCTCCGTATCGGACAAAGGCCGAGCAGGGGCTACGGATTCGGCAGCCGTCACGGGTGGGGGCGCCACCTGCCCGGGGGCCGGGGGAGGGATCCTCCCCGGCCCTAAAGGCGGAACAGGCTTTACCGGCACGTCGGTCGCGGTTCCGAGCGAAGAAGGTTCGAGGCCCTCTGCCGCCCCGGCGGCAGCCTGTGGAGCCGCCGGCCGAGGGACACGGACCGAGTCTGTGGACGGAGCGGCCGCGGCGGCCCCAGGGGCAGACCGCTCCGGCCTGGCCGGGGACTCGGCGACCGGCTGCCCCCCTGCCGGTCCCGGTTTCGAAACGCCCGCATCCCGCACCGGGACCCCGCCGGCACAGGCCGCGAGCCCGATGCACAGCCCCCCGACCAGCCCGCTCCACCGCCGCAACCCGCCGACTCCTTTCTGCCCCGCCGCCTTGAGTTTTCCGTCCGCCGTGCCGATCCGTGTGGGGAACGGGAGTCCGGCCCTGGCCCCCGCCCCCCCAGGCCGGGTAGCATGCCGACGCCCCGGCCGGGAGGCGGGGAGGGGAAACGCCCCTGGAACCCGTTTCGTGGCCGGAGCGCTTCCGTTCGGTCCCGGGGCTTGCCGACCGCCTGACCGGGGCCGCCCGGTTTTCGTCCGCCCCTCCGAGACGGGTTCCCCCTAAGCGGGGAATGCCGCCGCAGGGCCCTGCGGACGTCCTAAGCGGGGAATGCCGTCGCAGGGCCCTGCGGACGTCGCCGGGGGTTACTTAGCAGACGACCCCGAACCCGGACAAGGAGATTCTCCTTTGCACGACCCGTGCCGACCCGAACCCGAGGTGCCCACCCGCGGGGTGCTGGACGTGGCGTTTCTGGTGGAAGTCTGCCTGCGCGCAGGGCTTCTCACCGAGGCCCAGGCCCGCTACGTGCGGGAGCGGGCCACGATCCAGGAGGCCGCGCTCCGCCGGCGCCTGGGGCCGGACCTGGGGGCCGACCCGGTGGAACTCTTGCTCTCGTTCGACCTCACCCCCCCGGGGGCCGACCGGCCGCTCGACGCCGACCGGGTGCTCGAGGTCGTCGCCCGGGCGGCCGGGGTGCCGCGGATCCAGATCGACCCCCTGAAGCTCGACGCCGCGGCCATCGTGCGGTGCCTGCCCCGGGCGTTTGCCCGGCGCCACGCCGTGCTCGTCTTGGACCCCAAGGCCGACCCGGTGCCCGTGGCGGTGGCCGACCCCTTCGACGTGGCGGCCCTGGACACGGTGCGCCAGCGGCTCGGCCGGCGGCTCGCGCCCCATCTCGCGGCCCGGCGGGAGATCCTCCGGCTCATCCGGGAGATCTACGGGTTCCAGACCTCGGTGGCCGCGGCCGAGCGGGACCTGGGGGAACTGCCGGACCTCCAGAACCTGGAGCAGTTCTTCCGGATGCGCCCCGAGGCCGACCTCGATTCGGCCGACAGCCACATCGTGCGGGCCGTGGACCACCTGCTCCGCTACGCGCTCGACCAGCGGGCGAGCGACATCCACATCGAGCCCAAGCGCGAGCAGTCCACGGTGCGGCTACGGATCGACGGGGTGCTCCACACCGTGCACCGGTTCTCCCGCCGGGTCCACGGGGCCATCGTGTCGCGGATCAAGACCCTGGCCCGCATGGACATCGCCGAGAAGCGGCTGCCCCAGGACGGCCGGATCAAAACCGAGCACGAGGGCCGGTCGGTGGAACTGCGGGTCTCGACCCTGCCCGTGGCCTTCGGCGAGAAGGCGGTGCTTAGGATCTTCGACCCCCAGATCCTGGAGAACGATCTGCCGGACCTGGGCCTCGAGGGCCGGGACCTCGAGGCGGTGGAGGGGTTCCTGGCCCGGCCCCATGGCCTGGTGCTCGTCACCGGTCCCACGGGCTCGGGGAAGACCACCACGCTCTACGCCGCGCTCCGGCGGCTCGCCACCGAGGCCCGAAACGTCTCCACCGTGGAGGACCCCATCGAGAACGTGGTGGAGGCGTTCAACCAGGTGGGGGTGCAGCCCCAGATCGGGCTCACCTTCGCCTCGGCCCTGAGGACGCTGCTGCGGCAGGATCCCGACGTCATCATGGTGGGGGAGATCCGCGACGCCGAGACCGCCCGCATGGCGATCCAGGCGTCCCTCACCGGGCATCTGGTGCTTTCCACGGTCCACACCAACGACGCCCCGAGCGCCGTGACCCGGCTTCTGGACATGGGGGTGGAACCCTATCTCCTGTCCTCGACCCTGCTCGGGGTCATGGCCCAGCGGCTCGTGCGCACCCCCTGCCCCCACTGCGCCGAACTCCGGCCCCTCGAGCCGGCCCACGCCGAGGCCCTGGGGCTTTCGGCCGACACCCCCGAGCGCCGGGGCGAGGGTTGCCCCCGGTGCCGCCGCACTGGGTACCTGGGCCGCACCGGGGTGTACGAGGTGCTCGAGGTCACCCCCGACCTGGCCGAGGCGATCCACCAGACCCGGCCCACGGCCCACCTTCGGGCCCTGGCCCGGGCCGCCGGCATGCGCACCCTGCGGGAGGCCGGGGCGGCGCTGGTGGCGGCCGGCCGGACCACGGCGCTCGAGGTCCTCGCGGTGACCCCGCCCGACCCCGAGGAACCGGTGCTCGGACCCGGCCTGAAACGGAACGCGGCTTGCACGGTATCCGGGGGTGAACACCCCACGGTCCGGGGAGGAACGAAGCCATGAGGGCACGCCACCGCCGGGGCTTCACCCTGGTGGAGCTCATGATCACCATCGCCGTCATCGGCATCCTGGGGCTCGTCGTGACCCCGGGCATCCTGAAGACCATCCCCACCTACCGGGTGAACCGGGCCGCCAAGGCGCTCGCCACCGAGAT